>NZ_JBEYFP010000162.1:0-11032 GCF_040634455.1 Kitasatospora sp. NPDC007106 | reverse complement strand
AACACTGGGCCCCCGGGCGGCCGCCCCGGGGGCGCCGGGCGGCGAGCCGCGCCGCGCACCCGCCGATCCGTTCGGCCCCGCCCCGGTGCAGGAGAACCCGTTCCGCACCGGCCCGGCCGACCCGTTCGCCGCGGGCCGGGCGGCCGGCGCCGTCCAGCCGGAGCCCGAGGACACCCAGGTCGGCGGGTTCGAGCCGATCCGCGACGAGGGCCGCCCGGGCGGCTCGATACCCGGTGTGCCGACCGCCAGCCTGTTCGGCTCGGCTCCCCCGGCGGCCGATCCCTTCGCCGGTCCGGCGGACCCGTTCGGCGGGGCGCCCGCACAGCCCGACCCGTTCGCCGCGCCCGCGGACCCGTTCGCGCCCGGCCCGGCCCCGGCCGCCGCCGACCCGTTCACCGATCCGTTCGGCGGGGTGCCCGCGCAGGCCGACCCGTTCGGCGGCCCGTTCGGCGCCGCCGCTCCGGACCGGGGACGCCCCGGACCGGCCGCGGCGGAGGCCGCGCCCGCACCGGTCCCGGCGCCCGAGCCGGCGCCCCCCAAGGCCGGATCCGCCGAGCCCGCGCCCAAGAAGCGCGGCAAGGCCCGCAAGCTGGCCGGCTACGCCGTCGGCGGTGTGCTCTTCGCCGGTGCCGCCGCGTACGGCACCGGTCTGATGCTCAACCAGGCCGACATCCCCAAGGGCACCACCGTGCTCGGCACCGACATCGGCGGCGACACCCGCGACCAGGCGGTGAGCGCGCTCGACGACTCGGTGGCCAAGACCGGCAAGGAGCCGATCAAGCTCAAGCTGGGCGGTCAGGCGCTGAGCCTGGACCCGGCGACCGCCGGTCTGAGCTTCGACACCACGGGCACCGTGGACGGCCTGACCAAGCACAGCTACAACCCGGTCGAGGTGATCGGCTCGCTGGCGGGCGGCACCAAGGCGGTCGCGCCGGAGGTCAAGGTCGACCAGTCGAAGCTGAAGGCCGCGCTGGACGAGCTGGCCGCGAAGTCCGGCCAGGGCGTCAAGGAGGGCTTCGTCCGCTTCACCGAGACCGGCCAGGCCGAGGTCGTCCCCGGCAAGGCGGGCCAGGGCCTGGACTCCGCGGCGGCCGCGGCCCAGGTCGAGCAGGCGTACCGCGACCGCGCGGCCGGCCGGCCCGAGGGCGAGGTCGCGCTGACGCTCACCGCGGCCCAGCCGAAGGTCGGCGAGGACGCCCTCAAGGCGGCCGCGGCCTCGCTCGGCAAGCAGGTCCTCAACGGCAACGTGACGCTGAAGGCCGGCAAGCTGAAGTGGGACTTCGGCAAGCTGACGGCCAGCAGGGCGCTGACCCTCGCCCCGGACGCCTCCGGCAAGGTCGTCCTCACCTGGGACCTGGACAAGCTGGACACCGCGCTGAACGGCGTCTTCGACAAGGCCAAGACCCGCAAGAACGGGGCGCTCGCCCCGATCACCCCGCAGGACGTCGCCGACGGCATCGCCTCGGTGCTCGACAAGACCGGCAGGGACCGGGTCTTCACCTTCCCCGCCTGATCCCTGCAGGTCCTCGTGGACCGGCCGCTCCCGGCCGGTCCACCCCGCGCACGGCCCCGGAGGCCGGGCCCGCCGGCACCCGCCGGTCCGGGCCCGGCCTCCGCCGCGTTCTGGCGGTTACTCGCCAGTGGCGGGGCAAAACCGGGCAAGACACCCGTCCGGGCCGCCTCCCGCCCCGCGTTACCAATCCTTGATCGGGACCCGGTCGACAATGCGCGCGCCCGGTCAGCAGGATGTGCCCCCAGCCGAGCCGCCCCAACCCGCGCAGACGGCCGCCCCCGCCGCACCGCCCCGCTGGGAGACCCTCGTGACCAGACCCCGGTTCCCACTCGCCCTGACCGCGTCGGCGGCCGCCCTGGCGCTCGCCCTCTGCTCCTGCGCGAGCAGCGGCGAACCGCCGGCCGGCTCCGACGGCGGCGCCCGCGTGGACGGCGGGACGCAGCGGATGACGCTGTCCGCCACCAACCCCCGGCCGCGGACGGCGCTGAAGCGGGGCGGCACCCTGCAGTGGGCGGTGGACCGCCTGCCGACCCAGTGGAACCCGCTGCACGTCGACGGCGCCGAGCCGGCCACCACGGCGGTCATGAAGGCCCTGCTGCCGAGCTTCTGGCACTCCGACGCGGGCGGCACCCAGACGCCCAACAAGGCGTTCCTGCTGGACGCGGTGAGCGGTACCGAGAACGGCCGGCAGACGGTCACCTGGACCCTCAACCCCAAGGCGCACTGGTCCGACGGCACCCCGGTCACCTGGCGGGACCTGGCCGCCACCTGGCGCGCGCTGAACGGCACCGACCCGGCCTACCGGACGGCGACCGCCGCGGGCTTCGACCGGGTCGAGTCGGTCACCCGCGGCAAGGACGACTTCCAGGCCGTGATGGTCTTCCGCACCCGGTTCTCCGAGTGGCAGTCGATGTTCAACAACGCGGCGGACACCCCGCTGCTGCCCGCCGCGCACGCGGGCACCCCCGAGCAGTTCAACACCGGCTGGGCGGACCGCATCCCGGCCACCGCGGGCCCCTTCCGGCCGGCCGGGATCGACCGCGCCACCGGCACGGTCACCCTGGAGGCCGACCCGGGCTGGTGGGGCGAGAAGCCGCTGCTGGACCGGATCGTCTTCCGCGCGATGGACCCGGGCGCCATGGCGGACGCCTTCGCCCGGGGCAGCGTGGACTACTTCGACATCGGCCCGGACGCCACGGCCTACCACCGCGCCGCGGAGGTCGGCACCGGCGAGATCCGCAAGGCCGGCGGCTCGAACGTCCGCGCACTGGTGCTGAACGGCCGCAGCCCGCAGCTGACCGATCCGGCGGTGCGGCGGGCCGTGCTGCGGGCGATCGACCGGGAGTCCATCGCCCGCAGCGGCCTCAAGGGCCTGGACTGGGCGTACACCCCGATGAACAACCACTTCCTGGTGCCGGGGCAGAACGGCTACCGCGACAACTCGGCCGGACTCAGCCAGTACGACGTGGACACCGCGGACGCCGAGCTCGACAAGGCGGGCTGGGACCGGCCGGGCTTCGGGATGCGCAGCAAGGACGGCAAGCCGCTGACGCTCCGCCTGGTCGTGCCGCAGACCGGCCAGGTGGCGGCCGCCGAGAGCACCCAGGTGCTGGAGATGCTGGCCCTCGCGGGGATCCAGGTCACCGTGCAGAAGGTGCCGAACGCCGATTTCCTCGCCAAGTACGTGAACCGGCACGACTTCGACCTCACGCTGCTCGACATCACCGGAACCCCTTTCCCTGCAACCTCGTTGGCCAGTACCTTCCAGCAGGGGGCGGGCGGGAACGTCTCCCAGGTGGGCAGCCAGGCGCTCGACGAGGCCATCGCTGACGCCGCGTCGGGCGAGACCGCCAAGGAGGGCTACGAGGCCATCAACCGGGCCGACGAACAGGCGTGGCAGGTGGCCGGCCTCATCCCGCTGTACCAGCGGCCGGCGATCTACGCCGTGCGGCGGGCGGTCGCCAACCTGGGCGCGCCCGGCCTGTCCGACCCGGTCTACGAGGACATCGGCTTCCAGAAGTAGCCGGAGAAGAATGCACGGCGAATACTCGCCAGTGGCGTGAATTTGCCATCCAAGAGCGGGGGCGAATTGCTCGGCGGCACACCCCGGGGATGCCCAAATATTCGACCCGCCTACCGCAAAACACTAGTGTCCGATTATCGGACGGTGCAACGCCGTCGACAATTCGCCCGGGAATACCCAAAACGGACAACAGGTCTACGCGCATCGACCGTTGGCGCCGGCGGATTCGGCGTCCACATAGCGGATGCCACCCCGGCACGTTACGGACGCGTGAACACGCTATACAGCCGTATGTCCGCTTTTGACCGTCTCACAGAGAGCATGTCAAGCGATTCCGCACTACGAAGTGGTTGACATTGCAGCACGAAGCAAGAAATGGGCGTCCGCGAAGTGAGGAACTCTTGACGTTCGATTAACGACTTGCAAGAGTCCGTGCATCCAACTTTTTCTCCTTGCTGCACACAGACCACGGTCGGGAGCTTTAGCACCATGACGACGCCTACCGGGGCCACGACGGACGACGACAGCGTTCTGGTCGGGTCCACATCGGACCTCGACGCCACCAGCACGGCCGACGCTCCGTCAGATCCTGGCTTCCGGGGCCTCTCCCCGGGCAAGCTCATGTGGCGGCGCTTCCTGCGTGACCGCACCGGCGTCGTCAGCGCCGTGATCGTGCTGGGCTTCCTGGTGGTCGCCCTCCTCGCCCCCGTCATCTCGATGGTCTACGGCAAGGACCCGGTCACCCACTACGGCCAGAACGCGGACGGCCTGCTGACCGACTCCGGTCTGCCGATGGGCCCCAACGGCGGCATGAGCGGCGACTTCTGGTTCGGCCTCGAGCCGCTGCTCGGCCGCGACATCTTCATGCTGCTGATCTACGGCATCCGCACCTCGCTGCTGATCGCCGTCGTCACCTCGGCGCTGACCACCGTCATCGGTGTGGCGCTCGGCATCGCGGCCGGCTACCTGGGCGGCAAGACCGACTACCTGATCGGGCGCGTCATCGACATCCTGATGTCGTTCCCGTCGCAGATCTTCCTGATCGCCACCATGCCGGTCGTCACCAGCCTGCTGGTCGCCGACAACGAGAAGCAGCCGACCTGGCTGTCCTTCACCGCGGTGACGATCGTCCTCTCGCTGCTCGGCTGGATGTCGCTGGCCCGCATCCTGCGCGCCACCACCCTGTCGCTGCGCGAGCGGGAGTTCATCGAGGCGGCGAAGGTGACCGGTGCCTCCCCGGCCCGGATCATCTTCAAGGAGCTGCTCCCCAACCTGTGGACGCCGATCCTCGTCCAGTCGACGCTGGCGCTCCCCGCCTTCGTCACCGCCGAGGCCGGTCTGTCCTACCTGGGCGTCGGTGTCACCGAGCCCACCCCCGACTGGGGCCGCATGATCGCCGACGCGGCCCAGTACCTGCGAACCGACATCACCTTCCTGATCTTCCCGGGTCTGGCGATGGTGCTGTTCGTCCTCGCGTTCAACCTGCTCGGCGACTCCGTCCGGGACGCATTCGACCCGAAGGCCAACCGCTGACCCCACCAGCGGGCGCCGAGCAGCCCCAAAGACTCCGGGGGGATGGGCACCCCAGCCCCGGGCACCCAACTGAAATGCAGACACCTTCCACAGGCAGGATGAAGATGAACGCTCGCAAGTCGCGGCGGCTCGCCGCCGCCATCATGGTGGCCGGGGCCCTGACCGTCACCACCGCGTGCTCCAGCGGCCACTCCAACGGCGACGGTGCCGCCTCCGGCGCCTCCAAGGAGCCGGTGAAGGCGACCAGCATCTCGGTCGGCACCGCCGCCGACTCCAAGGGCCCTGCCGTCGCCGAGCCCGACGCGAAGAAGGGCGGCACGGTCAACATGATCGACCGTGACGACTTCTCGCACCTCGACCCGGCCCAGATCTACCTGAACTACAACAGCGAGGTCTCGCTGCTGTTCACCCGTCAGCTGACGGGCTACAAGTACCTGCCGGACGGCACCCAGAAGCTGGTCGGCGACCTCGCCACCGACACGGGCACCACCACCGACGGCGGCAAGACCTGGAAGTTCACGCTGAAGGACGGCGTGAAGTGGCAGGACGGCACCGCGATCACCTCGGCCGACGTCAAGTACTCGATCGAGCGCACCTTCGCGCCGTTCATCAAGTCGGGCCCGGTCTACATCCAGCAGTGGCTGGCCGGCGACAAGTACCGCGAGGCCTACCCCGGCCCGTACGACGGCAAGGGCCTGGACGCCGTGCAGGCGCCCGACGCCAAGACCATCGTCTTCACCTTCAAGGACGCCCACCCGGACGCCAACTTCACCCTGGCGATGACCGGCTACGGCGTGGTCCCGAAGGCCCAGGACACCAAGGAGGCGTACGACAAGAAGCCGTTCTCCTCCGGCCCGTACCAGATCGCCGAGCACGTCACCGACAAGTCGCTCGACCTGGTCCGCAACCCCAACTGGGACCCGGCCACCGACCCGATCCGGAACGCCTACCCGGACAAGTGGCACATGGAGTTCGGCGTCCAGGCGCAGCAGTCCACCGAGCGCTTCATGGCGGACAACGGCGCCGACAAGACCGCCTTCAGCTTCCACAACCAGGTCCACACCAGCTTCATCGACCAGGTGAAGGCCGACGCGAAGCTCAAGCCCCGCACGCTCGAGGGCCTGACCCCGTACGTCGACTACTACTTCATCAACAACACCCGCATCAAGGACCAGAAGGTCCGCGAGGCGCTCATCAAGGCGTTCCCGCACCAGCAGACCCGCCAGATCCAGGGCGGCACCAGCTACGGTGACTACGCGACCACCTACATGAGCCCGACCACCCTCGGCTACGAGAAGAGCGACGTCTTCGACACGCTCAAGAAGCCGCAGGGCGACCCGGAGGCGGCCAAGAAGCTGCTGACCGAGGCCAACGCCGTGGGCCAGACCGTCGTCTACGCCTACAACAACACCCCGGTCCAGCAGAAGGTCACCGAGGCGATCCGCGTCGCCCTGGAGGCGGCCGGCTTCAAGTTCGTCCCGAAGCCGCTCGACGCCAAGACCTACTACGACGCCATCGGCCTCGTGAACAACGAGTACGACCTGTACTGGGGCGGCTGGGGCGCCGACTGGCCGACCGGCTACACCTCGCTGCAGCCGGTGTGGGACGGCCGTGCGATCGCCGACGGTGCCTCCAACTACGCGCACCTGAACGACCCGGAGGTCAACTCCGCGATCGACGCCGCGGTCAAGATCGCCGACCCGATCGAGCAGGGCAAGGCGTGGGCGGCCCTGGACAAGAAGCTCCAGGAGAAGGCCGTCTCGATCCCGGACGTGTACCAGCGTTCGCTGAGCCTGTACGGCTCGGGCCTGGGCGGCGTGAAGTTCGACACGCTGTTCGGTCTGCAGTCGCCGCTGAACATCTACGTCAAGTAGTCCTCGGCACCACGCAGTAGCCCTCGGTGGGGCACCGGCCGGTACCACAGCCGGTGCCCCACCACTCTGGCCACCCGAAGCCCCACCCGCCCTCTGCTCGCCACCGCACCCGCAGCCGGCGCCCCGATCAGGAGAGCCCGACCCCATGCTCCGTTTCCTAGTCCGCCGTTCCCTCGGCGCCCTCGTCATCCTGCTGATCATCAGCATGGTCACCTTCGCGCTCTTCTTCGCCATTCCGGCGGACCCGGCGCGGCTCTCCTGCGGCAAGGTCTGCACACCCGAGAACCTTGCCCTGATCAGGCACACCATGGGGCTGGACCAGTCGGTGCCCGAGCAGTACTGGCACTGGCTCAGCGCGATCTTCGTGGGCCGTGACCTGCCCGGCTCGCTGCCGCACTGCGACGCGCCCTGCTTCGGTTACTCCTTCGTCAAGCAGGAGATGGTGCTCGACACCCTGCTGGACCGCTTCCCGACCACGCTGTCGCTGACCGTCGGCTCCGCCGTGGTCTTCCTGATCTTCGGCATCGGCACCGGCATGCTGGCCGCCCACAAGCAGGGCAAGGCCCTCGACAAGGTCGCCAGCGCCGCCTCGCTGGTCGCCACCTCGATGCAGATCTACGTCGCCGGTCCGCTCGCGCTCTGGGCGCTGGTCTACAGCACCGACCTGATGCAGCAGCCGACCTACGTGCCGTTCACCGAGGACCCGCTCGGCTGGTTCACCGGCCTGCTCGTCCCGTGGATCGTGCTCTCGCTGATCTGGACCGCCAACTACACCCGTATGACCCGCTCCTCGATGGTGGAGCAGCTCACCGAGGACTACGTCCGCACCGCCCGGGCCAAGGGCATGTCGGGCACCTCGGTCTTCATGCGGTACGCCTGGCGCGGCGCGATGGGCACCATCGTCACCGTCTTCGGCATCGACCTGGGCGTCCTGCTCGGCGGTGCGATCATCACCGAGACCACGTTCAGCCTGCACGGCCTCGGCCAGCTGGCGATCGGCTCCTTCGTCGACTCCGACCTGTCGATGCTGGTCGGTGTGACCATGGTCGCCGCGGCCCTGATCGTCGTCTTCAACATCGTGGTCGACGCCGCGTACGCCCTGATCGACCCGCGCATCCGTCTGGCCTGACGGCCGCACCCCCTGGCCGCAACCGCAGTTCCCACCTCACGTACCGCACCGAGGAGCCCAGTCCATGACCACCCAGGCCAAGCCCGAGGAGGCGGCCGCCGGCGGCGGCAGCAGCACCGCCTTCCTCTCAGTCCGCGACCTCTCGGTCCGCTTCAGCACCGAGGACGGCGTGGTCCGGGCCGTGGACAACCTCTCCTTCGACGTGGAGCCGGGCACCACCCTCGGCATCGTCGGTGAGTCCGGGTCCGGCAAGTCCGTCACCAACCTGGCGATCCTCGGCCTCCACAACCCCGAGAAGACCGACATCAGCGGCTCGATCAAGCTGGCCGGCCGGGAGCTGGTGGGCGCGCCCACCAAGGAGCTGGAGAAGCTCCGCGGCAAGACGATGTCGATGATCTTCCAGGACCCGCTGACCGCCCTGTCGCCGTTCCACACGATCGGCAAGCAGATCGGCGAGACCTTCCGCAAGCACACCGGCGCCTCCAAGAAGGAGGCCCGGGACCGGGCGATCGAGATGCTGACCAAGGTCGGCATCCCGCAGCCGAACGTGCGCGTGGACGACTACCCGCACCAGTTCTCCGGCGGCATGCGCCAGCGCGCGATGATCGCGATGTCGCTGGTCTGCAACCCGAAGCTGGTCATCGCGGACGAGCCGACCACCGCGCTGGACGTCACCGTGCAGGCGCAGATCCTCGACCTGCTGAAGGACCTGCAGCAGGAGATGGGCACCGCCATCATCCTGATCACCCACGACCTCGGCGTGGTCGCCAACACCGCGCAGAAGATCATGGTGATGTACGCGGGCCGCGCGGTGGAGCGGGGCACGGTGCGCGAGGTCCTCAAGACCCCGCAGCACCCGTACACCTGGGGCCTGCTCTCCTCGATGCCGAACCTCTCCGGCCCGGTCGACGTTCCGCTGCGGCCGGTCCGCGGCACCCCGCCGAGCCTGATCCACCTGCCGTCCGGTTGCCCGTTCAACCCGCGCTGCGACTTCCGCGAGAAGGTCGTCGGCGGCGGCTGCACCACCGAGCGCCCGGCCCTCCTCCCGGAGGCCGGCCACGCGACCGCCTGCCACCTGACGGCGGCCCAGAAGCAGGACATCTTCATCGATCAGATCCAGCCGCGGCTCGGCTGACAGGACGGGCAGAGACACCATGAGCAACGAGCTGACCCTCGACAAGTCCGCGTCGGGCACCCCGGCCTCGACCGACCCGCTGCTGACCATCACCGGGCTGCAGAAGCACTTCCCGGTGATGGACGGCTTCCTGTTCAAGCGCAAGGTGGGCGCCGTCCACGCGGTCGACGGCGTCGACCTGACCGTGCACGCCGGCGAGTCGGTCGGCCTGGTCGGCGAGTCCGGCTGCGGCAAGTCGACCACCGGCCGGCTGGTCACCCGCCTGCTGGAGCCCACCGCCGGTTCGATCTCCTACGCGGGCCGCGACATCACGCACGCCTCGCGCAAGGAGCTCGCGCCGATCCGGTCCGAGATCCAGATGATCTTCCAGGACCCGTACTCCTCGCTGAACCCGCGGCACACCGTCGGTTCGATCATCTCCGCACCGATGGAGATCAACGGGATCAACCCGCCCGGCGGCGTCCAGCGGCGCGTCCAGGAGCTGCTGGAGACGGTCGGCCTCAACCCGGAGCACTACAACCGCTTCCCGCACGAGTTCTCCGGCGGCCAGCGCCAGCGCATCGGCGTCGCCCGCGCGCTGTCGCTGAACCCGAAGCTGATCGTGGCCGACGAGCCGGTCTCGGCGCTGGACGTCTCCATCCAGGCCCAGGTCGTCAACCTGCTGCAGCAGCTGCAGAAGGACCTCGGCATCGCGTTCCTGTTCATCGCCCACGACCTCGCCGTCGTGCGGCACTTCTCGCAGCGCGTCGCGGTGATGTACCTCGGCAAGATCGTCGAGATCGCCGACCGCCAGTCGCTGTACGAGTCGCCGCGGCACCCGTACACCCACGCACTGCTCTCCGCGGTGCCGGAGCCGGACCCGGACGACTCCCGTGAGCGGATCCGCCTGGTCGGTGACGTCCCGTCGCCGATCAACCCGCCGTCGGGCTGCCGCTTCCGTACCCGGTGCTGGAAGGCGCAGGACAAGTGCGCGACCGAGGAGCCGCCGCTGGTGCAGCTCTCCGGCAGCCGTGAGGGCCACCTGACGGCCTGCCACTTCCCGGAGGAGGGCACCACCCTCGCCGCCGACGTCCCGGCGCAGCGGGAGACGGCCAAGGAGCTCTGACCCGGCCGCACGGCCTTGAACGAACGGCGAAGGGCCCCTCCACCTGCGGGTGGAGGGGCCCTTCGCCGTTCGTCCGTCGCTACGCCGGCGGGGGCGGGCCGTCCGGCCCGGTGCCCTCGGTGCCGGTGTCGGGCTCCACGGCGTCCCGCTCCACGATGTCCTGCTGCGCCGTGTCCCGTTCCGCCGCGCCCTGCTCGATGTCGCGCTCCGCCGCGCCCTGCTCGATGTCGCGCTCCGCCGCGAAGTGGCACGCCGACTCGTGCGCGGCCCAGCCCTCCAGCCAGGGGCGGACGGTGAGCAGCGGGACCTCGACGGCGCACTTCTCCTGCGCCTTCCAGCAGCGGGTGCGGAAGCGGCAGCCGGACGGCGGGTTCGCCGGCGAGGGCACGTCGCCGGTCAGCACGATCCGGTCCCGGTCCTCGCGGGCGGCCGGGTCGGGAACCGGGACGGCGGAGAGCAGCGCCTGGGTGTACGGGTGGGTGGCGTGGTCGTAGATCTCCTCGTCGGAGCCGATCTCGACCATCTTGCCGAGGTACATCACGCCGACCCGGTCGGAGATGTGGCGCACGATCGAGAGGTCGTGCGCGATGAACATGTACGACAGCCTGAACTCGTGCTGCAGCTTCTCCAGCAGGTTGATCACCTGGGCCTGGACGGAGACGTCGAGCGCGGAGACCGGCTCGTCGCAGATGATCACCTCGGGCTTGAGCGCGAGACCGC
>NZ_JBEYFP010000161.1:0-11061 GCF_040634455.1 Kitasatospora sp. NPDC007106 | reverse complement strand
ATTGTTTGTGTTTTTGTTATAAGTCTGGGGGGATTAACATAACTCTGCGCCGCCCCCCCCCGCCCCCCGGCCGCCCCGCACACCCGAGGGGTGCGGGCCGGCCGTCCGACGTCTGACGTGGGGTCAGTTGTCCTTGATCTCGCAGAGCGCGGCGCCGCTGCTGACGCTGGCACCGACCTCGGCCTTGAGGCCGACGATGGTGCCGGCCTTGTGGGCGTTGAGCGGCTGCTCCATCTTCATGGCCTCCAGGACGACGATCAGCTCGCCCTCGGCGACGACCTGGCCCTCCTCGACGGCGACCTTGACGATGGTGCCCTGCATCGGCGAGGCGAGGGTGTCGCCGCTGACCGCGGAGCCCGCCTTCTTCGCGCCGACGCGGCGCTTGGCGACCTTGGTGCCGGTCGCCGCCGGGGCGCTCGCGACGCCCAGCGAGGACGGCAGCGAGACCTCGATCCGCTTGCCGCCGACCTCGACGACGACGGTCTCGCGGCCCTCGGCCTCCTCGCCCTCGGCGCCGGCCCCGGCGAACGGCGGGATGGTGTTCTGGAACTCGGTCTCGATCCAGCGGGTGTAGACCGAGAACGGCGCGTCGCTGCCGTGCACCTCGGGCGCGAACGCCGGGTCGGTGACCACCGCGCGGTGGAACGGGATGGCGGTCGCCATGCCCTCGACCTTGAACTCCTCCAGCGCACGGGCGGCGCGCTGCAGGGCCTGCTGCCGGGTGCTGCCGGTGACGATCAGCTTGGCGAGCAGCGAGTCCCAGGCGGGGCCGATGACCGAACCGGTCTCGACGCCGGCGTCCAGGCGGACGCCCGGGCCGGACGGCGGGGCGAACAGCGACACCGTGCCCGGGGCGGGCAGGAAGTTGCGGCCCGGGTCCTCGCCGTTGATGCGGAACTCGATCGAGTGACCGCGGATCTCCGGGTCGTCGTAGCCGAGCTCCTCGCCGTCGGCGATCCGGAACATCTCGCGGACCAGGTCGATGCCGGTGACCTCCTCGGAGACCGGGTGCTCGACCTGCAGACGGGTGTTGACCTCCAGGAAGGAGATCAGGCCGTCCTGGGAGACCAGGAACTCGCAGGTGCCGGCGCCGACGTAGCCCGCCTCGCGGAGGATGGCCTTGGAGGCGCGGTACAGCTCCGCGTTCTGCTCGTCGGTCAGGAACGGCGCGGGGGCCTCCTCGACCAGCTTCTGGTGGCGGCGCTGCAGCGAGCAGTCACGGGTGGAGACGATCACCACGTTGCCGTGCTGGTCGGCCAGGCACTGGGTCTCCACGTGCCGCGGCTTGTCCAGGTACTGCTCGACGAAGCACTCGCCGCGACCGAAGGCGGCGACCGCCTCGCGGACGGCGGACTCGTACAGCTCGGGGATCTCCTCGAGCGTGCGGGCGACCTTCAGGCCGCGGCCGCCGCCGCCGTACGCCGCCTTGATGGCGACCGGCAGGCCGTGCTCGGTGGCGAAGGCGACGACCTCGTCGGCGCCGGACACCGGCTCCGGCGTGCCGGCGACCAGCGGGGCACCGGCGCGCTGGGCGACGTGCCGCGCGGTGACCTTGTCGCCGAGGTCGCGGATGGCCTGCGGCGGCGGGCCGATCCAGATCAGACCGGCCGCGATCACGGCCTCGGCGAAGTCGGCGTTCTCGGAGAGGAAGCCGTAACCGGGGTGGACGGCGTCCGCACCCGCGTCGGCGGCCGCCTTGAGCACCTTGGCGATGTCCAGGTAGCTGGTCGCGGGGGTGTCGCCGCCGAGCGCGTAGGCCTCGTCGGCCGCGCGGACGTGCAGCGCGTCCCGATCAGGCTCGGCGTAGACGGCGACGCTGGCGATACCGGCGTCCCGACACGCCCGGGCGACGCGGACAGCGATCTCTCCGCGGTTGGCGATGAGCACCTTGCGCACTGTGGCTCCCTTCTTGAACCTCGTTGAGTCTAGGGATCTGAGGGCACTACCGGCGAGTAGTCCCTGGTGGTGAGCTAGCCCACACGGAGCGTCACCCGATTTCGTGATCACGCGACCACGCAGCGGCAGACCCCGCTGGTAGAGACGCTACGCGCCGCGGTCCGTCGCGGCGCGCAGCGGCCCCGGGCCGTCGGTGCGGGCCCGTGGCCTTCGCCACACGGAGGTCAGGCCGCCGCCGTGGCGGCCGCCGGCGCCGGCCTGGCGGTCGCCTTGGCGGTGACCTCCGCGGCGAGCTCGACCACGTCCGGACCGTACGCCCCGGGGTTGACCACCTTCAGCACCACCACGAACGTGCTGTCCGTGCCGTGCCGCCGCGCCAGCGCGCGGTGGTTGGCCGCCAGGTAGCGGACCGCCGCGTGGTTGGACGTGGAGGTCTGACCCGATATCAGGAAGACCGGCCGGTCACCCGATCCGGCGTGCACCCTGGCCAGGAGGGCGTACACCGGCACGCCCTCCTGCACCGGCCGGGTGAGCGGGAACTCCTTGTCGCCCACCGTGATCGTGAGGTCGGTGTCCCCCGCGGCGGAGGTCACCCCGGGCAGCCAGGACGCCAGGTGGGCGGCCGTCCGGTTGTTGCTGGACGGCCCGCCGAGGCAGAACTCCGCCTTGGCGCCGAGCCCCTGACGCACCTGGTCGTGCGCCACGATCTCGGCCCGCGCCCCGCACTCGCGCACCAGGGCGGCGAGTTCCATCAGCGCGTACACGTCGTTGCGTGCGACGGCCGTGGAGGCGCGCGCCCCGGCGTCCCGATTGACCACCAGGAGGCACTCGGTGCCCTCCGGCATGCCGAAGAACCGCTGGGTGCGCTCCAGCCGGCGCCGGCGGCGCACGGTCTGGGCGAGCCAGCCGATGCCCGCGCTGATGGCCGACGCCACCAGCCCGAGCACCACGTTGAGGACGCTGTCGGTCATGTCCCCCGCTCCTTCCGGCCGACGGCTGCGTCAGCCTATCGGGGGACGGTACGGGGCCGGGCTGGCCCGCCGCGACAGTAGTTCGCCCCCGGTTCTGTCCGATTCCGCAGGGCACTGTGCGGAGCGGACCGTTCCGCTTCGCGTCGCCGCCGGTGGAGACTGGTATGGACCATTGACGCTGCCTGCGGCTCCCCCTAACGTGACGCCCCGTCGGGCGGCGGCCGGCCGCCCTCGGCCCGGGGAGACGATGTGATGCGGACCACCACGGCGCTACGGCTCGCGACCGCGCTGGCGGCGGCCGCGGTGCTGGCGGGCTGCTCCTCCGGCGGCGGCACACCCGCGCCCGCGGCCGCGAGCGGCCCGGAGAGGTACGGCTGCCTCACCGAGGAACAGGCCGCCAAGGGGTCGGTCACCGTCGACGGGCTCGCCCCGGTGCAGGCCTACTTCCGCGACTCCGACACCGGCGGCGCGAAGACCGCCGTCGTCCTCTCGCACCAGAACGGCGGCAGCCTCTGCGACTGGATCCCCTACCTGGACGCCTTCACCAAGGCCGGCTACGCGGTGCTGCCCTACACCGCCAACGGGAACGTCTCGGACAACATCCAGCAGGTGGCCGGCTACCTGAAGACCAAGGGCATCGCCGCCCTGGTGCTGGTCGGCGCGTCCAAGGGCGGCACCGGCTCGATCGTCGCCGGCTCGCTGCCCGACCTCGCGGTGCCGCCCGCCGCGGTCGTCTCGCTCAGCTCGGCCGAGTCCTTCGGCGGCGACAGCGCGAGCAACGCCGTCAAACGGCTGACCGTCCCCGTGCTGTTCGCCGCCGAGGCGGGCGACCAGCCCTTCGCCGACTACGCGCACGGCCTGCACGACACGGCCGCCGCCAAGGACAAGCAGCTCAAGATCTACCCGGGCTCCAACCACGGCGCCCCGCTGCTCTCCGACGGCGCGATGCCCGACGTGCTGGCCTTCCTGGCCCGCACCGCGCCGCCGAAGCGCTGACGCGCGGGGGCTCAGACCCAGAGGTCGGTGATCCGCACGCCCAGGTCGGCCAGCAGGCGGCGCAGCAGCGGCAGCGACAGGCCGATCACGTTGCCCGGGTCGCCGTCGATGCCCTCCACGAACGGCGCCGACCGGCCGTCCAGGGTGAACGCCCCGGCCACGTGCAGGGGCTCGCCGGAGGCGATGTACGCGGCGACCTCCTCGTCGTCCGGGGTGCCGAAACGGACCGTGGTCGAGGCGGTCGCCGAGGACTGCCGGCCGGTCGCGGTGTCGACGACGCAGTGGCCGGTCTGCAGCACGCCCGACCGACCGCGCATCGACCGCCAGCGCTCCAGCGCCTCGGCGGCGTCCGCGGGCTTGCCGAGCGCCTGCCCGTCCAGCTCCAGCACCGAGTCGCAGCCGATCACCAGCTCGCCGTCGGACAGGCCCGCGGCCACCGTCTTGGCCTTCGCCTCGGCGAGCACCAGGGCGAGTTCGGCGGGGGTGGCGGCGGTCAGCGCGTCCTCGTCGACCCCGCTGACCCGGACCTGCGGGTCGAGGCCGGCCTGGCGGAGCAGCCCGAGCCGGGCGGGGGAGGCGGACGCGAGGACGAGGATGCGGCGATCGGTCATGCCGCCCAGCCTAGGGGCAACCGGCGAGAGCGAGGGCGCCCCCGGGCAAGCCCTGCCGGAGGGCCCTACCGCACCAGCAGCACGGCCGCGACGAAGCCGAGGACCGCCAGCAGCAGGCCGGCGCGGCGGAGCATCCGCTGCGCCCTCCGCGCTTCCGGGGAGGGCTCGTCGCGGGGGTCTGACCAGAGCACCTCACCAGCCTGCGCCGCGGCCGCGGACGGCGCCTGAGTACGCGTACTCAAACCCTCGTCCTCCGTCCGGAACCCTTGACGTGCGGGGCGGCCGGCCCTCCAATGGTCCGGACGACTTGTCGCGTCCATGATCCGTGCGGGCGGAGGACGCGGCAGCGCCACCAGGTCAGGGACTCCCCGGGTGCCCACCGGCGTCCGGCTTCCGCATGTTCCAGCCGAGGAGACGTACCGTGTCCCGTTCGTCCGTCAGATTAGAGGCCGTCCGCCCGTATGCGGTGGCCCTGTTCCGCGTCGTCGCCGGCCTGTTGTTCACGGCCCACGGCGCTGCCTCGCTGTTCGGCGTCCCGGCCAGTGGCCGGGGCGGCGCGACGGTGGAGGCGTGGTCCTGGCCCGGCTGGTACGCCGCGGTCATCCAGCTCGTCGGCGGCGCCCTGGTGCTGCTCGGGCTCGCCACCCGGGCCGCCGCCGTCGTCTGCTCCGGCTCGATGGCGTACGCCTACTTCTCCGTGCACCAGGAGCACGCGCTCTGGCCGATGCAGAACGGCGGCGAGCCGGCCGCGCTGTTCGCCTGGGTGTTCCTGCTGATCGCGGTGCTCGGCCCGGGGGCGGTGGCGCTGGACGGCCTGCTCGGCCGCCGGCCGGTCGCCACGGGCTGACCGGCCCGCCGCAGCACGCAGAACGGCCCGGCGCACCGCCCCGCGCAGGGGGGTGCACCGGGCCGTCCGGCGGCTCGGCTGCTAGCGGGCCCAGCCGGAGGTCCGCCAGGCGGCGGGGCCGGGGGCCGGCATGGTGCGCATCTTCCGCGCGTGGTCGCGCCACGGGGATGCCGGGCCGCCCGCCCGGCCGGCCGCCTCGGCGGCGGCCTGCGCGGCGGCGGCCCGGGATTGGACCACCGCCAGGACGGTGGCCAGCTCCTCGGGGGTCGGCTGCCCGTGCAGCACCTGGATGGGGGCCATGGGTCGATCCTCTCCCGGAACGGACTACAGCGGAATGTTGCCGTGCTTCTTCGGCGGCAGCGTCTCCCGCTTGCCGCGCAGCGCCCGCAGTCCGCGGACGACGTGCCGACGGGTCTCGCTCGGCGCGATGACCGCGTCCACGTAGCCGCGCTCGGCGGCCAGGTACGGGTTGAGCAGGGTGTCCTCGTACTCGGCGACCAGCTCGGCGCGGCGGGCGTCGACGTCCTCGCCCGCCTTGGCGGCCTCGGACAGTTCGCGGCGGTAGACGATGTTGGCCGCGCCCTGGGCGCCCATGACGGCGATCTGGGCGGTCGGCCAGGCCAGGTTGAGGTCGGCGCCGAGGTGCTTGGAGCCCATGACGTCGTAGGCGCCGCCGAAGGCCTTGCGGGTGATCACGGTGATCAGCGGCACGGTGGCCTCGGCGTAGGCGTAGATCAGCTTGGCGCCGCGGCGGATGATGCCGTCCCACTCCTGGCCGGTGCCGGGCAGGAAGCCGGGCACGTCGACGAAGGTCAGCACCGGGATGTTGAAGCTGTCGCAGGTCCGCACGAAGCGGGCGGCCTTCTCGCTGGCGTCGATGTCCAGGCAGCCGGCCAGGTCCATCGGCTGGTTGCCGACGATGCCGACCGGGTGGCCCTCGACCCGGCCGAAGCCGGTGATGATGTTGCCGGCGAAC
This sequence comes from Kitasatospora sp. NPDC007106, assembly GCF_040634455.1. Lineage (NCBI taxonomy): Bacteria > Bacillati > Actinomycetota > Actinomycetes > Kitasatosporales > Streptomycetaceae > Kitasatospora > Kitasatospora sp. NPDC007106. Next base: position 4,764 of record NZ_JBEYFP010000161.1, on the reverse strand, counting down.
AGCGGCTGGGTCTCCAGGAACTCGCCGTCGTCCAGGACGTGCTCGATCACCTTGTGCATGTCGTACGGCTGGTTCGCCGAGTCCGGCACGATGGTGTCGAGTTCGAGGTCCTCGTCGGTGATCGAGAGGTCGGCCTGCTCGGGGTAGGCCGGCGGGTCCGAGAGGTTGTTGGAGGGCAGGTACGACAGCAGGTTCTTGACGTACTCGATCGCCTCCTTCTCGTCCGCGGCCAGGTAGTGGGCGTTGCCCGACTTGGTGTTGTGGGTGCGGGCGCCGCCCAGCTCCTCCATGCCGACGTCCTCGCCGGTGACCGTCTTGATGACGTCCGGGCCGGTGATGAACATGTGCGAGGTCTGGTCGGCCATCACCACGAAGTCGGTGATCGCGGGGGAGTACACCGCGCCGCCGGCGCAGGGGCCCATGATCAGCGAGATCTGCGGGACGACGCCCGAGGCGTGCACGTTGCGGCGGAAGATCTCGCCGTACAGGCCGAGCGAGACCACGCCCTCCTGGATCCGGGCGCCGCCGGAGTCGTTGATGCCGATGACCGGGCAGCCGGTCTTCAGCGCGAAGTCCATCACCTTGACGATCTTCTCGCCGAACACCTCGCCGAGGGAGCCGCCGAAGACGGTGAAGTCCTGCGCGAAGACGGCGACCTGACGGCCGTCGACCGTGCCGTAGCCGGTCACCACGCCGTCGCCGTACGGCCGGTTCTTCTCCTGGCCGAAGTTGGTCGAGCGGTGCCGGGCGAACTCGTCGAACTCGACGAACGAGTCCTCGTCCAGCAGCTCCACAACCCGCTCACGCGCCGTCAGCTTGCCCTTGGCGTGCTGCTTCTCGACGGCCGCGGACGAGCCGGAGTGCACCGCCTCGTCGATCCTGCGCCGCAGGTCGGCGAGTTTCCCGGCGGTGCTGTGGGGGTCGTACGGCGCCTCGGTCATTGAGGTGGCTCTCCCTGGTCCTTGGCCGCTCCCGAAGCCGACGACGGCATGAGGGCAGGGCGGCACTGCGACTACCGCCAAGTAGCGTAGCCAGCCGCGCGCGAATCGTGTTATGGCCAGCGACACAGTGTGTCGGCCCTCCCTTCTGCGGCACGATGGAACGGCCTGTGGCCGGGGCGCCCGCAGCCGCCTCCGCGCACCCCCGCCGGCACCGCGCGGGGCCCGCGCGCCCCCTGCGCCGCGGCGGCCTCGCCGGTGCCCCGTCGGTAGGCTGGCCAGGTGACCGACGCCGAGCAGCCCGAGCCCACCCGTCCCCGCCGCAGCGGCCTGCGCGGCCTCGGCCAGGGCGCCGGACCCTCCCCCTGGACGGACCTCGAACGCCCGCCGCTGGACACCGTGGCCCTCCGTCGCGACCTGGTCGTCCCCGGCGGCCTGTGGACCTCCTTCGACGTCGTCACCGAGACCGGCTCCACCAACACCGACCTCGCCGCCCGGGCCCGCGACGGCGCCCCCGAGGGCGCCGTCCTGGTCGCCGAGGCCCAGCACGCCGGCCGCGGCCGGATGGAGCGCCGCTGGAGCGCCCCGCCGCGCTCCGGCCTCTTCCTGTCGATGCTGCTGCGGCCCACCGGCGTGCCGGTCGAGCGGTACGGCTGGCTGCCGATCCTGGTCGGCGTCGCCGCGGCCGCCACCGTCGCCAAGATCGCCGAACTCGACACCGGGCTCAAGTGGCCGAACGACCTGCAGGTCACCGTCGGCGGCGAGGAACGCAAGATCGGCGGCATCCTCACCGAACTGTCCGGCGGCGCCGTCGTCGCCGGACTCGGCATCAACGTCTCGCTGCGAGCCGAGGAACTCCCGGTGCCCACCGCGTCCTCGCTCGCCCTCGCCGGCGCCGCCGTCACCGACCGGCAGACCCTGCTGCGCGGCCTGCTGCGCGAGTTCGCCGAGCTGTACGGCGAGTGGCGGGCCGCCGCCGGCGACCCGCACGCGAGCGGACTGCTGCCCGCCTACACCGCCCGCTGCACCACGCTCGGCCGCCCGGTGCGGGTGCAGCTGCCGGGCGAGCGCGAACTCACCGGCGAGGCCGTCGCGGTGGACGGCGACGGACGGCTGGTCGTCCGCACCCCGGACGGTGCCCGCCACCCGGTCGCCGCCGGCGACGTCGTGCACGTCCGCCCGGAGCGTCCGGACTCCGCCTGATCCGGACGGATGCCCCGGATTGCGGGATTCCGTGCGAACATTCCACCTGGCAGCGGTGTGAGGCGCGCCACTACCCCCGGGTGGTCGGCCGCCCTTGACAGGCAGGACAAGAGGAAGTGCGGCGACCGCACGGGGATGGACCGGTGGCAGACGAGGAATCGGGCAACGGCAACGGCGGCCACGGCACCGGCGGGGCGGGCGAACGCACCGTCGCGCTGGACCTGGAACGGCTGATCCTCGACGCCCCGCGCAAGTACACGCCGTACCAGGCGGCCCGCGCGGCCGACGTCCCGATGGACCTCGCCACCCGGTTCTGGCGGGCGATGGGCTTCCCCGACATCGGCCAGTCCCGGGCGCTCACCGACAACGACGTGATCGCCCTGCGCCGCCTCGCCGGCCTCATCGAGTCCGGGCTGCTCAGCGAGCCGATGGCGATCCAGGTCGCCCGCTCCACCGGCCAGACCACCGCCCGGCTCGCCGGCTGGCAGATGGACACCTTCCTGGAGAACCTCACCCAGGCCGTCGAGCCCGGCCTCACCCGCGCCGAGGTCGCCTACCCGCTCACCGAGCTGCTGCTGCCCGAGCTGGAGCAGTTCCTGGTGTACGTCTGGCGCCGCCAGCTCGCCGCCGTCACCGGCCGCGTGGTGCACGCCGCCGAGGACAACGAGATCACCAGCGGCCGGCTCGCCGTCGGTTTCGCCGACCTGGTCGGCTTCACCCGGCTCTCCCGCCGGCTGGAGGAGGAGGAGCTCGGCTCGCTCGTCGAGACCTTCGAGACCACCTGCTCCGACCTCATCGCCGGCCAGGGCGGCCGGGTGGTCAAGACGCTCGGCGACGAGATCCTCTACGTCACCGAGGACCCGGCGGTCGCCGCCGAGATCGCCCTCTGCCTGGTGGAGACGCTCGCCAAGGAGGACACCATGCCCGCGCTGCGGGTCGGCATGGCCTTCGGTACCGTCACCTCCCGGATGGGCGACGTCTTCGGCACCACCGTCAACCTGGCCAGCCGGCTCACCTCCATCGCCCCGCGGGACGCCGTGCTCGTCGACGGCGAGTTCGCCACCGCGCTGGAGCAGACCGGCGCCGTCCCGCCGTACGTGCCGGACGACCCGGCGGGCCGGCAGGCCGAGGGCGGCTTCCCCTTCCACCTGCAGCCGATGTGGCGGCGCCCGGTGCGCGGCCTCGGCCTGGTCGAGCCCTGGCTGCTCACCCGGAGCCACGACCCGGAGTGACCGCGGGCCGCCGCGTGCCGCGAACCCCCGCGACTTCACCTTGACAAATCGGGCAATGCCTTACCAAATCGCCATAATCTTGGTCCAGGATGGATGCGCACCAGGGCGGACCAAGGGACGAGGCGATCCGGTTGAGCGGTGAGGCGGACAGCGCGGCGGACGGAGCCGGCCGACCCCCTGCCACCCCGGACGCGCGCCTGCGCGCGGTCGTCGAACTCGCCCACGACATGGCCGGGGCGCTGACCCCGCTGGAGGCCGTCCGGGCCGCCGCCGTCCGCGCCACCGCCGCGCTGGGGGCCACCATGGCCGCCGTCTCGGTCTGGGACCGCGAGTCCGGCCGGCTCCGGGTGCTCGCCAACTACGGCGAACTCGCCGCCGGCGAGGAGGAGTTCCCCGAGGACGAGTCCTACCCGGTGGCCGACTTCCCGGAGATCGTCACCTACCTCGACGAACACTGGACGACCGGCCGGCTGCCCCGCGCCTGGGTGCAGACCGCCGAGGACACCGACCCCGGCCCGGCACCGGACCACCCGGCCGCCGGCGCCTTCTGCCTGCAGCGCGCCGCCGGACTGCGCCGGCGCGGTCGCGAGTGCTGCCTGGTCGCCCCGATCGTCCTGCACGGCCAGGCCTGGGGCGAGCTCTACCTCGCCCGCCGCGCCGGACTGCCGGTCTTCGACGAGGCCGACGTCGACTACGCCACCCTGCTCGCCGCGCAGATCTCCGCCGGTCTCTCGCAGACCGAACGCCTCGCCGACCTGCGCCGGCTCGCCTTCACCGACCCGCTCACCGGCCTCGCCAACCGCCGCGCCGTCGACGCCCGGCTGGAGAGCGCCCTGCAGGCCCACAACCGCGACAACACCGTCGTCAGCCTGGTCGTCTGCGACGTCAACGGCCTCAAACGGGTCAACGACCAGCTCGGCCACGAGATGGGCGACCGCCTGCTGGAACGGTTCGCCCACCAGCTCTCGCTCTGCGCCGCCAAACTGCCCGGCAGCCTCGCCGCCCGGCTCGGCGGCGACGAGTTCTGCCTGCTCGTCGAGGGCCAGAAGGCCGACGAGGTGGTGGCCGTCGCCGAGGACCTCTGCGCCCGCGCCCTGCAACTCACCGAGGGCGAGGGCGTCGCCTGCGGCGTCGCCTCCACCGGCGACTCCATCGGCCCGGTCTCCACCGCCGACCGGCTGTTCCGGCTCGCCGACGCCGCCCAGTACCGCGCCAAGGCATCCCGGGCCGCCCACCCCGTGGTGGCCGGCCGCAGCCACGGCCCCGGCTTCTCGCCCGACCCGACCGTGCTGCTCGCCGACGCCGCCGACCCGCACCACCGGGCCGACGGCCGCCGCGGCGGCCCCGGCCAGCGCGGCAACGCCGACCGCCGGCGCTTCCGCGGCCCCGCC
>NZ_JBEYFP010000160.1:0-11105 GCF_040634455.1 Kitasatospora sp. NPDC007106 | reverse complement strand
GTCCGGCGCGTCCGGCGCGTCCGGCACCGGGGGCTCGGCGACCGGCAGCCCCGTCCCGCGGCCCACCCCGAGCACCACGGTGACCACCGCGACCGGGCCGGTCACCGTACCGGGCGGCCCGATCCGCGTGGTGGTGCTCGGCACCCCCGAACTGGACTCGGCGATGACCCTCGGCATCACCCCGGTCGGCGCCACCCGCTCCGCGCTCGACCAGGGCCTGCCGGACTACTGGCCCGCCTCCCGCCTCGGCGGCATCGCCTACGTCGGCGACACCGGCAGCCCCGACCCGGAGCGGATCCGCGCGGTCGAGCCGCAGGTCGTCCTCGGCAGCCAGGCCCGGGACGGCGCCCGGCTGGCCGAGCTGCAGCAGATCGCCCCGACCGTGTTCAGCCGCGCGCCCGGACCGCCCTGGAAGGACAACTTCCAGCTGCACGCCCAGACGCTGGGCCGCCAGGAGCAGGCCGCCGCCGTCACCGCCGAGTACCGCCGGCACACCGAGCGCGCCACCAAGGCGATCCGGGACGCCGGGTCGGGCGGCCGCCGGATCAGCGTGCTGCGCTTCGTCGAGGGCCCGCCGCCGGGCATCCGCACCTGCGGGCGGCAGAGCTGGCTCGGCAGCGTCCTCGCCGACGTCGGCCTCGGGCGCCCCGACGCACAGAACACCGACCAGGACGAGATCGACCTGTCGCTCGACCAGCTCGCCCGCGCCGACGCCGACTTCCTCTTCTACGCCACCTACGGCGACCCGGACCGGGCCGGGACGACGGCGGTGCTGCGCAGCCCGGCCTGGCTCGCGCTGGGCGCCGTCCGGGCGCACCGGGCCTTCCCGGTGGAGGACGGGCTGTGGTTCCAGGGCGTCGGCTACACCGGGGCCAACCTGGTGCTCGGCGAGCTGCAGCGCTTCCTCGGCGGCTGAGCTCCGCGGCGGCCGGTCAGCCGGCCGCCTTGCGGCGGCGCAGCGTCACCACGAGGAGGGCGGCCGCGGTGATCACGGCGGCGGCCCGGAGCACGTCGGGGGCGGCCGTCCAGACCGCGTGGTTCATCGCCGCGCCCTCGGCGAGCGGCTGCCCCCAGCGGCCCTTGGTGCGGCCCCAGTACCAGACCGCGGAGCCGAACATGGTGGCCAGCGGGATGCCGAGCACCACGGTCTTGCGGGCGAGGTCGGAGAACTGCCGGGAGAGGTAGGCGGCGCCCCAGCCGAGCAGCATCGCCAGCAGCTGCCCGGTCGCGGCGCCGGCCAGCAGGGCGGCCGCGGCGAACAGCAGCAGCGGGGAGGGGCGGCGGCCGGCGAGCAGGCCGCCCTTCCCGGCCGGGTCCGCCTTCGGGGCGGCGCCGGCGGCGGGGTCTGCGCCTCCGGCTCCCCCGGCGTCCCCGGCGTCCTTGCGGCCGCGGCCCTTGCGGAGCTTGACCCGGGCCGGGGCGGCTGGCGCCTCCGGTGCCGGGGCGGCGGCCGCTGCCGCGGCCTCGGCCTCGGTGCGCGGGGCGGGGAGGTCGGCCGTCCGATGGCCGAGCAGGTCGACGCCGTCCGGGTACTGCACCACCTCCCAGCCGGGGAGGCTGAGCCCGCCGCCGGGGCCGCCGGGGAGCAGGCCGTCCGCGGCGGGCGTGCCGTCGGCGGCGTAGACGCTCTGCTCGTCGGCCGGGCCCGCGGTCGCGGCCGGGGTGTCGTCGGCGGCCGGACGCGGCGGGCCGATCACCCGCCACGGCTGCTCGGACCGCCACCATTCGCCGCCGGCCCGGCGGCCGCCCCCGCCGCCCTGTCCGGCGCCGTCCGCCGTTCCGCCCGTCCCGCCGTCCGCCCCGACGTCCGCCATGTCCCGCACCCCACTCGCTCACCGGCCCGCCCACCGCTGACGGTACCGACTGGCGGGCCGCGCGGGCGAGAGGCGCCGCCGTCGCCGGACACCGGCCGGCCGCCCTCGTGCTCCGGCCCTCGTGCTCCGGCCCTCGCCCGCGTCGGTCCTCGCCCTCCCCGAGCCGGGCGCCGTTCGGCACTGGGCCCGGGTGAGGAGGGCGGACTAGTCTGGGTCGGATGACCACCCAGCAGAGCGGACCGTCCCGCGCCCGGGCCGCCGCCGCACCCCGCACGCTCGCCGAGGAGCTCCGCGCCAGCAGCGACGAGGCCCTCTCCGGGCTGCTGCGCGCACGGCCCGACCTGCTGAACCCGGTGCCCGGGGACCTGACCCAGCTCTCCGCGCGGCTCTCCAGCCGGGCCTCGGCGCTGCGTGCGCTGGAACGCCTCGACCGGTTCACCCTGCAGGTCGCCGAGGCGCTCGCCGCCGCACCGGACGCCACCGGCGACACCGTCGTCCGCAACCTGCTGGCCGGCCCGGCCCGGGTGAAGCCGCACCCCGGCGCCGATCCGGTGGACCGCGCCGCCGTCACCGCCGCCCTGCCCGGGGCACTGGAGACGCTCCGGGCCCGGGCGCTGCTGTGGGGGCCCGACTCGGCGCTGCGCCTGGTGCTGGCCGTCCGGGAGGCCCTGGCACCGAGCGCGGCCAACCCGGGCCGGACGGGGCTCGGCCCGACGGTGTCGGAGGCCACCGTCGGCATGTCGCCGGCCCGGCTGCAGGAGCTGCTGGCCGGGGCCGGGCTGCCGGCCACGCCCGACCCGGTGACCGCGGTGGCCGCCCTGGCCGGGCTGTTCGCCGACCGCAAGCGCTGCGCGGCGCTGCTGGAGCAGGCGCCGCCGCCCGCGCTCGCCCTGCTGGACCGGCTGGTCTGGGGCCCGCCGACCGGCACCCTGCCGGACGCGGCCCGCCCGGTCACCGCCGAGCAGGCGCACACCCCGCTGGAGTGGCTGCTCGCCCGCGGCATGCTGCTGCCGTCCGGCCCCGGCTCGGTGGTGCTGCCCCGCGAGCTCGCCCTGCACCTGCGCGGCGGGCGCAGCCACCGCGCGGTGGAGCCGGCGCCGCCGGTCGTGGAGTCCGCCGCCGACCGGGACCCGGCCACGGTGGAGGCGACCGCGGCCGGGCAGGCGTACACGGCGGTGCGGACCGTCGAGGAGCTGCTGGAGGGCTGGGGGCTGCAGCCGCCGCCCACCCTGCGGGCCGGCGGGCTCGGTGTCCGCGACCTGAAGCGGACCGCGCTCGCCCTGGACTGCTCGGAGCAGGTCGCCGCGTTCTGGCTGGAACTCGCCTACGGCGCCGGGCTGCTCGCCCCCGACGGCGAGGCGGACGAGCACTGGGCACCCACCCCGGCGTACGACGGCTGGCTGCAGGACTCGGTCGCCGAGCGGTGGGAGGTGCTCGTCCGGGGCTGGATTGCCGCCACCCGGGTGGCCGGGCTGACCGGCAGCCCGGACGCCAAGGGCAGGCCGCGGGCGGCCCTCGGCCCGGAGCTCGACCGCACCCTGGCGCCGTCCGTCCGCCGGGCGGTGCTGGAGCTGCTGGCCGAACTGCCGCCGGGCGGCACGGCCGGGGCCGAGCGGCTGCTGCCGGCGCTGCGCTGGCAGCGCCCGCTGCGCGGTGGCGCCACCGGGCCGGACGGCCGCGACCTGCGCGAGCACCTCACCGACTGGACGCTGCAGGAGGCCGAGCTGCTCGGCATCACCGGTCGCGGCGCGCTCTGCGCGGCCGCCCGGGCGCTGCTGGCGGACGGCGACCCGGCGGCCGTGCTGGACCCGCTGCTGCCGAAGCCGCTGGACCACGTGATCCTGCAGCCCGATCTGACGGCGATCGCGCCCGGGCCGCTGCTCACCCCGCTCTCCCAGGCGCTGGCGCTCTGCGCGGACATCGAGTCCAAGGGCGGGGCGACGGTGTACCGGTTCACCGCGGAGTCCGTGCGGCGGGCGCTGGACGCCGGCCGGACGGCGTCCGACCTGCACGCCTTCCTCGCGCAGCACTCGCGGACCCCGGTGCCGCAACCGCTCGACTACCTGATCGACGACGTGGCCCGGCGGCACGGCGTGCTGCGGGTCGGGGCGGCCTCCTCGTACCTGCGCTGCGACGACCCGCAGCTGCTGAACGAGGTGCTGGCGGACCGCCGCGCCGCGGAGCTGCGGCTGCGGCTGCTGGCGCCGACGGTGCTGGCCGCGCAGGCGCCGCCGGACACGCTGCTCGCGGTGCTCCGGGGGATGGGCTACGCGCCGGCCGCGGAGTCGGCCGAGGGCGATGTGCTGATCACCCGTCCGGACAGCCGACGGACCCCGCCGCGCAGTGCGCCCGTGCCGGTGCCGGACGGGCCGCCGCGCCCCGACGACGCGCTGCTCGGCGCGGCGGTGAAGGCGATCAGGGCCGGCGACCGGGCGGCCACCGCCGTCCGCCGGGAGACGGTGGCCGGACCGGCCGCGCTCCTGCCGCAGTCCGGTCCGGCCCGCACCGACCTGCGGCAGCTGCCGCGCACCGCGGCCGCCGACACGCTGGCCGCGCTGCAGACCGCGGTGCTGCTCGGCGAGCGGATGTGGATCGGCTACATCAACGCCGAGGGCATCGCCTCCCAGCGGGTGGTCGACCCGGTGAAGGTGGAGGGCGGCTTCGTCACCGCGTACGACCACCACGCGGACGAGGTGCGGACCTTCGCCCTGCACCGGATCACCGGGGTGGCCGAGGTCGACGACCAGGCCTGACGGCCCGGGTCAGTGGCCCCGGGCGGCCTTGGCGTCCTGCTCGGCCTTCTGCTGCTTGGCCTGCTCCACGAAGGACTGCGGGTCGGGGATCTTGGGCTGCACCCCGGTCAGCAGTCCGGTCGCGGTGAACGCGGTGGCGCCCAGCAGGCCGCCGGGCTGGCCCATGTCGGCGACCTGGTCGAGGCCGGGCTCGGCGGCCTGCGCGGGGCTCGCGCCGAGGACGGTGGCGAAGGCCGCGCCGGAGAGGGCGAGGCCGGCAAGGAGGCGGTTCGGCTTGTTCATGCCCTGATCAACGAGGCTGCGGCCGCCCGGTCACCCGGCACCGCCCGGGTGCGGGACACTGGAAAGTCTGCGACACGACCACACGGAGGGTTGCCCGCGTGAACGACGGACCGCTCATCGTCCAGAGCGACAAGACGCTTCTGCTGGAGATCGACCACCCGAGGGCGGCGGACTGCCGGCGCGTCATCGCCCCGTTCGCCGAGCTGGAGCGCGCCCCGGAGCACGTGCACACCTACCGGGTGACCCCGCTCGGCCTGTGGAACGCCCGGGCGGCCGGCCACGACGCCGAGCAGGTGGTGGACGCGCTGGTCAGCCACTCCCGCTACCCGGTGCCGCACGCCCTGCTGGTGGACATCGCCGACACCATGGCCCGCTACGGCCGGCTGCAGCTGCAGAAGCACCCGGTGCACGGCCTCGTCCTGTCCAGCACCGACCGGCCGGTGCTGGAGGAGGTGCTCCGCTCCAAGAAGATCGCCCCGCTGGTGGGCGCCCGGCTCGACCCGGACACCGTGGTCGTGCACCCCTCGGAGCGCGGCCAGATCAAGCAGGTGCTGCTGAAGCTCGGCTGGCCCGCCGAGGACCACGCCGGCTACGTGGACGGCGAGGCCCACCCGATCCACCTGGAGGAGGACGGCTGGCAGCTGCGCCCCTACCAGAAGCAGGCGGTCGAGGGCTTCTGGCACGGCGGCAGCGGCGTGGTGGTGCTGCCCTGCGGCGCGGGCAAGACGCTGGTCGGCGCGGCGGCGATGGCGGAGGCCAAGTCGACCACGCTGATCCTGGTGACCAACACCGTCTCGGCCCGGCAGTGGAAGCACGAGCTGGTGAAGCGCACCTCGCTGACCGAGGACGAGATCGGCGAGTACAGCGGCACCCGCAAGGAGATCCGGCCGGTCACCATCGCCACGTACCAGGTGATGACCACCCGCCGGAAGGGCGTCTACCCGCACCTGGAGCTGTTCGACGCCCGCAACTGGGGCCTGGTGGTGTACGACGAGGTGCACCTGCTGCCGGCCCCGGTGTTCAAGTTCACCGCGGACCTGCAGGCCCGCCGCCGCCTCGGCCTGACGGCGACGCTGGTGCGCGAGGACGGCCGCGAGGGCGACGTGTTCTCGCTGATCGGCCCCAAGCGCTTCGACGCGCCGTGGAAGGAGATCGAGGCGCAGGGCTACATCGCGCCCGCGGACTGCGTCGAGGTGCGGGTGACGCTCTCCGACTCGGAGCGGCTGGCGTACGCGACCGCCGAGCCGGAGGAGCGGTACCGGTTCTGCTCGACCACGGCGACCAAGCGGCGGGTGGTGGAGTCGCTGGTCCGCAAGCACGAGAAGGACCAGACGCTGATCATCGGCCAGTACATCGACCAGCTGGACGAGTTGGGCGAGGTGCTCGGCGCCCCGGTGATCAAGGGTGAGACGACCAACGCGCAGCGCGAGAAGCTGTTCGACGCGTTCCGGAACAAGGAGATCTCCGTGCTGGTGGTCTCCAAGGTGGCGAACTTCTCGATCGACCTGCCGGAGGCCACCGTGGCCATCCAGGTGTCGGGGACGTTCGGCTCCCGCCAGGAGGAGGCGCAGCGGCTCGGCCGGGTGCTGCGGCCCAAGGCGGACGGGCACATGGCGCACTTCTACTCGGTCGTCGCCCGGGACACCGTGGACCAGGACTTCGCGGCGCACCGGCAGCGCTTCCTGGCCGAGCAGGGCTACGCGTACCGGATCGTCGACGCGGACGACGTCTGAGGCGTACGGGCCCGGCCGGCGGCCGGGCTCGGGCCCGCGGTCCCGGCAGGGCTCAGGGTCGGGCTCGGGGTCGGGCGCGCGGTCAGTAGGAGACGCCGTCGCGGCCGAGGAAGACCACCCGGGCGGCGGTGTCGAGCATGATGCCGACGTTGCGGACGGCCTTCGCCACCGGGCCGCGGTGGCGGTGGTCGTCCTGGTCGGGGCGGTCGGCGGAGCGGCGGTCTGCTGCGTGCTGTGTTCTGTTCCTCATGCTTCCACCGTAGGTTTTCGGCCATTCGGGCGCATCGGCCCGAAGTCCGTTTCCGCGGGTCCCGGACGTCGTCCTCCAGGCGTAGGGCGACCCCGAGGATCGGCGGTGGCGACCCTGAGACCGGCCTTGGGCCGGAAGTGTGCGAAATGTTTGGTGCGGCCACCGGGAGCGGTCTATGATCGCCGGTCTGCCCCCTCCCGAACCGTGGTGCCCCGTCGTGCGGCAGCCGGGGGAGGTCCGGCCGGTCGGCAACCGGCCGGTGTTCCTCTGCCGTGAGCTACCACCATGAGTCCGCTGCCCCCGCGCCTGCGTGCGCGGGCGGGGCAGCCGGGAAGGTTCGCCGTGCACTCCCCCACCACCGACGCCGCTGCCGCCGGCACCGATCCGCTGCAGCGCGAGCGGGACCACCTGGCCTCCTCGCGCGCCGCCCTGCGCGCCATGCGCGAGGACGTCGAGTCGCTGGACCTCCGCGACGTGACCGGCACCTGGGTGTCGGCCGCCGTGCTGCACAACCAGATCCAGCAGCGGATCGCCGCGCTCGCCGACCTGGCGCACACCCCGCTGTTCTTCGGCCGCCTCGACTACCTGCACGCGATCAGCGAGGAACTCGCGGAGGGCGGCACCGGCGAGCGGTTCTACATCGGCCGCCGGCACGTGCACGACGCCGACGGCGACCCGATGGTGATCGACTGGCGGGCGCCGGTCTCGCAGCCGTTCTACCGCGCCAGCCGCAAGGACCCGATGGACGTCGAGCGGCGCCGCCGGTTCGGCTACACGGCGGGCGAACTGACGGCGTACGAGGACGAGCACCTCACCGACCCGGCCGAGGGCGACACCCGCTCGGCGCTGCTCGCGGCGGAGATCGAGAAGCCGCGCGTCGGCCCGATGCGCGACATCGTCGCCACCATCCAGCCGGAGCAGGACGAGATCGTCCGCGCCGACGTCTCGGGCACGGTCTGCGTCCAGGGCGCCCCGGGCACCGGGAAGACCGCCGTCGGCCTGCACCGTGTCGCCTACCTGCTGTACGCGCACCGGGAGCGCCTCGCCCGCACCGGCACGCTGGTGATCGGCCCCAACAACTCCTTCCTGCAGTACATCGAGCAGGTGCTGCCCGCGCTCGGCGAGCTGGACGTCGCCCAGGCGACCGTGCAGCAGCTGGTCGGGCACGTGGAGGTGCGCGGCGAGGACCCCGCCGCGGCCGCCCTGGTGAAGGGCGACGCGCGGATGGCGGAGGTGCTGAAGCGGGCGGTCCGCTCGGGCATCACGCTGCCGACCGAGCCGTGCGTGGTCGTCCGCGGCGCCCGGCGCTGGCGCGTCCCGGCGTACGAACTCACCGGGATCATCGAGGAGCTGCAGGGCCGGGAGATCCGCTACGGGGCCGCCGCCGAGGCGCTGCCGCAGCGGATCGCGCACGCCGTCCTGGTGAAGATGGAGCAGTCCGGGGAGGCGCCGGACGACCGGGTGCAGGACGCGGTGGCCCGCAACACCGCGGTCAAGGCCGTGGTGAAGGCCTGCTGGCCGCCGGCCGACCCGGTGAAGCTGGTGCACCGGCTGCTCTCGGACGCCGACTTCCTCGCCCGCTGCGCGGACGGCCTGCTGACCGAGGAGGAACAGCGGACGATCCTCTGGGAGAAGCCCGCCCGTTCGCCGAGGACCACCCGCTGGTCGGCGGCCGACGCGGTGCTCGTGGACGAGGCCACCGACCTGGTGCAGCGCACCCCCTCGCTCGGCCACGTGGTGCTCGACGAGGCGCAGGACCTCTCGCCGATGCAGTACCGCGCGGTGGGCCGGCGCTGCTCGACCGGTTCGGCGACCGTCCTCGGCGACCTCGCCCAGGGCACCACCCCGTGGGCGACCACCGACTGGCCGGAGGCGCTGCGCCACCTCGGCAAGTCGGACGCGCACATCGAGGAGCTCACCCAGGGCTTCCGGGTGCCGGAGGAGGTCATCGCGTACGCCTCGCGGCTGCTGCCCGCCATCGCGCCGGGGCTGGCGCCGGCGACCTCGGTCCGCGAGGCGCCCGGGTCGCTGACGGTCCGCCGGGTGACCGGCGACCACGTCACGGAGGTGGTGGCGGCCTGCCGGGCCGCGCTCGGCCACGAGGGCTCGACCGGCCTGATCGCCGCGGACGCCCGGATCCCGCTGTTCGCCGAGGCGCTGGCCGAGGCCGGCCTGCCGTTCGTCGAGCCGGGTGCGGAGACCACCGCGGAGGCCCGGCTGACCCTGGTGCCGGCCTCGCTGGCCAAGGGTCTGGAGTACGACTACGTGGTGCTCGACGAGCCCGCCGAGGTGGTGGCGGGCGAGCCCGACGAGCGGACGGGGCTGCGCCGGCTGTACGTGGCGCTCACCCGGGCGGTCTCCGGGCTGCAGGTGCTGCACTCGGCTCCGCTGCCGGACCGGCTGGGCTGACCGCGCGGGCGCCGGACGCCCGGCATCGGGTGTCCGGCGTCAGGCGTCAGGCGTCAGGTGTCAGGCGTCGGCCAGGGTGCGCCAGGCGGCCACCCTGGCCGGGTCGACCGGGGTCGTCCAGCCGTCCACCCGGGCGGCGCCGCCGATGTGGAAGGCGTCGAACCCGGCCGCCTTGAGGCCCGGCACGTGGTCGGCCCGCAGGCCGCCGCCGACCAGGATCCGCTGGGTGTAGCCGGGCTCGCCGTCCTTGGCGAGCTCGCCCTCCAGGACGCCCTGGCCGGCGTCGACACCGGCCGGGGCGCCCGAGGTGAGGAAGGTGTCCAGGCCCGGCAGTGTGGAGACCGCGGCCCGGACGCCCGCCCGGTCGGCGCTGTGGTCGAGTGCGCGGTGGAAGGTCCACGGGCAGCCGGCCACGGCCTCGGCGACGGCCGCGGTGGCGGCCAGGTCGACCTCGCCCTGCGGGTCGAGGAAGCCGAAGACGAACTCCTCGGCCCCCTCGGCGCGCAGCGCGGACGTTCGGGCGAGCAGGTCGTCCAGGTCACCGGGGGTGAAGCCGTCGCGAATGCGCAGCATCACGCGCAGCGGCAGGGAGACCGCCGCCCGGATCCCGGCGAAGTCGGCCACCGACGGGGTGAGCCCGTCCGCGGCCATGTCGGTGACCAGCTCGAGCCGGTCTGCGCCGCCGGACTCGGCGGCCCGGGCGTCCTGGGCGGTCAGCGCGATGACTTCGACAATTGGTCTAGACATATGCGTACCCTGCCACATGGGGGGCCCGCCGGGCGAGCCCCCCTCCCCGTTCGCTCAGCCGACGGCCGGCGGCAGCTCCGCGGAACGGCCGCGGCGGACCAGCAGGGCGACGGACGCGGCCACGCCCGCGGCGGCGACGAGCACCAGCTCCGACGAGCGCAGATTGCCGAACACCACGTACAGCTGCCCGAGGGTCTCGCCCGCCATCGCGGGCACCAGCGCCAGGACGACGGCGACCGGCAGGACGCGGCCGCGGGAGGCGGCCACCAGACCGAGCGCGATCAGCGCCGCGGAGAGCAGCGGCGGCAGCAGGAACGCCTCCGGGCCGCCGTGCAGGAGCGGGCTGAACTCGGAGTACAGCTCCAGCGAAGCGGCGGCGAGGGCCGCGGCACCGAGCATGCGGCGCACGGACGGCCGGGGCAGCAGGTCGGGCGGCGCGGCCAGCAGCAGGGCGGACCAGATCAGCGGCGGCAGCAGGGTCGCCCCGAGCCACACGACCGTGGCGACGTCGAACCGGGGGTAGGTCGGGCTCATCACGTGGCCGATCCGCAGGTACGCCAGCCCGGCGACGCCGAGGACCACGGGCAGCACCAGGAGCCGGGCGGCGGCCCACCGGCCGGCGAGGCCCGCGGCGGCGGCCGCGAGCTGGCCGACGGCGACGAGCAGGAACAGCCACCTGTCGTCGCCGGGTACGGGCGCCCCCCACCTGTTCTCCAGCACCAGCATCAGGAAGTCGGGGACGGCCGTTCCCGCCCCCGCCGCGAGGAGCAGCGGTGCGGCGGCGGCCGGTAAACGCCCGCCGGGCGCGGCCGAGGTGAGCCCGGTCCGCAGCCGCAGTCCGTACCCGGCTATGCCGGCCAGTTCGCGGGCGGCGGCGAGGCGTCCGGCGCCGGCCGTGGTGTCCGCGTAGACGGCGGCGAGTTCGGGGCCGCGCTCCGCGCGGTAGGCGGCGGGATACAGCCGCATCGCGGCGGTGAACGGACGTGTCGTCATGCGAAGGCCCCCCTGACCCTCGGGTTCGGCCTCACGTGAAAATCCGCATTGCAAGGCCTTAGGCCGCGCAGCTAGGCGATCGACAGCACAGGCGCAGGATCCTGACACAGAGTTTGTTGTGCTC
>NZ_JBEYFP010000159.1:0-11133 GCF_040634455.1 Kitasatospora sp. NPDC007106 | reverse complement strand
GTGCGCCTACAGGCCCTCGCTCTGGTACTCCGGGCCCAGGCTGCGGTGGTTGAAACGCAGTTGGCGGGCGGCCGCGGGCTGCTCGGCCGAGGCCACCGGCAGCCAGATCACCGGGACGATGCCGCTCGCCTGCACCGCCGAGCGGTCCGCCGCCCGGGCCGCCCGCCGGGCGAAGCCGTACCACTCCCGGCCGCAGCGCTCGCTGGCGAAGTAGCGCGGCGAGTACAGCGGCACGAAGACCCGGCAGGTGGCGAGCGCCTCGGTGATCTGCCAGCGCGACCAGCTGTCCAGCTCGGGGCTGCGGTCGACGAAACCGGGCGGCACCGCGGACGGCAGGTCGGTCAGCTGGAGCACCTCCTCGCAGAGGTCCTGGAAGAGCCGGTCCACCGTGCGGCCGCCCGGGCCGCCGGGGTGGCTGAGGAAGAAGTAGGGTCTGGGCGCCTCCGGGCCGGCCGGCTCCTTGCGGTGCGTGCCCGAGTGCGAGGGGGTGCGCGACTCGACCGGACCGCCGTGCAGTTGGGCGTTGCGGGCGAGCACCAGCGGACGGCCGTCCCGGGGCGGCCAGATCCTGGTCACCGGCGGCGCCGGCGGGGTGGACTGCAGGGCGATCTCCAGCAGGTGGTGGACGGTCAGCTGCGGCGCACCGTCCGGGTCGCCGGTGCGGATCGCCGCCGCCAGCCGGCCCGCCACCGAACGGTCCACCGGGTGGCGGAGGTTGACCACCTGGAAGCTGCCCGGGTCGACCGCCACCGGACCGCCCGCGGCCGGCTCCGGCGGCACGCTGCGCGAGCCGTCCAGGATCAGCAGCCGCCGCGCCGCCCGGCCGGCCGCGACCGTCTCCACCACCGCCTGCCAGTCCAGGCCCGGCCGGTGCACCCCGCCCCAGCGGCCGGCACCGACCGCCACGCCGAGCTCGTCGCCCGGGCCGAGCGGGCCGCCGACGTGCACCACCAGGGTGTCCTCCGCCTCCTGCACGGCCCGCTGCAAGGCCCGCTGGAAGCCGTCCGGGTCGTCCTCGCCGAGCCAGATGTGCCGCCGGTCCAGGCCCACCAGCGCCGGGTCGACCAGGGCCTCGGCGAGCGCGGCGAGATCGCGCAGCGCGGTGTACTCCTGCTCCTCCAGCACCTCGCCCGGGGCGCCGCGCGAGGTGGTCAGCAGCAGCACCGCCCGGGAGCGCTCCGGGTCGGGCAGCGCCGCGGGCTCCGGCGGCAGCGGGACGGGCGGCGCGTCCTCCTCGACCGGCCGGGCCGCCGCCTGCTCCTGCTGCGCCCCGGACGCGGTGTCCGCGGGGTGCGTCCCGGCGACCGGGCCGGCCAGGGTGAACACCGGGGCTCCGGTGACCCCGAGCAGCCGCGCGGCCTCCGGGCTGACCAGGGCGAAGGGCCGGGTGTCCAGCAGGGTCAGGGTGCCGCCGCCGGCCGTCTCCACCCACGCCGGGAAGGTGCCCGCGCCCGTCCGGCCGGCGTCGCCGATCCGCCCGCCGACCCGGATCAGCAGCTCCAGCGCATGGTGCGCGGTGGACCGCGGCAGGGTGTGCAGCAGCAGCTCGCGCACCCCCGGACGGAACGCGAAGTAGCCCGGCCGGCCCTGCTGTTCGCGCAGCAGACCGCTCACCACCACCTCGGCCAGGTGCTGCGGCTGCGGGCGGGCAAGCCCGACCTGCTGGAGCAGCCGCATCACCGGAAGGGCGGGCGTGGTCAGCGCGGTCATCCCGGCGAGGGTGAACGCCTCCCGGGAGGCCGTCGCCCGGAACCGGACGACCAGTTCCTCGGCGGTCAGCTCCTCCGGGTCCGGCCCGGCCTCGACCGCCCGGCCCGCGGGGTTCGTCGCCGCGCCGACCATCAGCGCCGCGCCGACCACCTGCCCGCCGGTCGGACTGCCCACCAGCTGCGCCCAGTTGGCCAGCCACTCGGGGCCCGGCTCCAGCACCGGGACGGCCGGTGCGCCGCGCCCGGGCGGGGCGTCGGTGAACGGGGCGAAGGTGTAGACGGCGTCGGGCGCGCCGGCCTCGGTGGCGGTGAACACCCCGGGCACGGCGGGCACCGCGGTGAGCGGCCAGAGCCGTTCGGGCAGCGGCTGGACGACCGCCACCGGCAGCCGCCGGGCCAGCGCGTGCAAGGTGCGGTGCCAGCGGTCCCCGGCCGGTCCCGAGCGCCACTGCGGGCCCATGCAGTCGCTGATCACCAGAACGGCGGAGCGGCCCTCGGCGATCCGGCGGTGGGCGAGCCGTCCGTCCGGCAGCAGCCGGCCGGAGCAGACCTGGCGGAAGGCCCCGGTCTGCTGGAAGAGCGTGCGCAGTTCCCGGGCGAGCGGCCGCCACAGGGTCATCGTCGGGCCGAGGTCGAGCACCAGGTGCAGGTCGAGCCAGCGTTCGGTGCTGGGCCGCAGCACCGGCAGCCACTGGACGGGACCGGGCTCGCGCAGCGCCTCGGCGATCCGGTCGGCGGTGGCCTGCTCGTCGAGCAGGCGGCGGCGCTCGTCCGGGACGAGCCGCTTGAGCGGGCGCAGGGCGCGCTGCAGCGGCAGCGGGCGGGCCAGCATCGGGGCGTCGGGGGTGGGTGCGGGGACGGCGGGGGCGGGCCGGCCGCCGCGGTCGGGGGCGGGCAGGTGCAGGGCGGTGCGCGGACCGGTGCCGTCCGGGCCCGGGGTGTGCTCGGTGCGGTGGCGGGGGCGGTGGCCGCCGGGGGTGCCGGCGGCCGGGCGGTCGGTACGCGGGGCGGCCCGGCCGGCGGTGTCCTGGCCGGTGCCGCCCTCGGTGCCGCGGGCGGCCAGCCAGAGCAGTTCGGCCAGTTCGACGGGCGCCCGGGGGGAGAGGCCGAGTTCGGCGAGCAGGTCGGTGAGGCGGTCCAGGGCCGCCGGGTCAGAAGACATCGTCGTCCTGGCCGCGGCTGAGGTAGGGCATCACCTGGGCGGCGAGCGCGGCCCGGTCGGCGGCGTCGCCGAGTTCGGGGCGGGAGGTGAGGTAGATGGCGTTGAGCAGCTGGTCGGTGGCGAGTTCGCCCTCCTCGCGGCGGGCGAGGAAGACGTCGAGGATCTCGGTGACCAACTGCCGGTCGGAGTCCGGGAGGTGGGAGTGGACGATGGACTCCAGCTCGGCGCCCTCGGGGCGGCGCAGCTCCAGCACCACGCAGCGGCGCAGGAAGGCGGCGGGGAACTCGCGTTCGGCGTTGGAGGTGAGCACGGTGAACGGGAAGGCCCGGCAGCGGACCCGGCCGGAGCGGACGGGCGCCCGGCCGGTGCCGTCGGCGGTGAGCACGTGCGCCTCGGGCTGCTGGGGGGCGGCGCGGACGAGTTCGTCGATCTCGTACTGGCCCTCCTCCAGGATGTGCAGCAGGTCGTTGGGCAGGTCGAGGTCGCCCTTGTCGATCTCGTCGATGAGCAGCACCCGGGGCCGCCGGTAGGGCAGCAGGGCCGTGCCGAGCGGGCCGAGCCGCAGGTGTTCGTCGAGCGAGGCGTCGGGGGTCTGCGGGCCGGAGCGGTTGGCGGCGTAGAGGCGGGAGAGCGGGTCGTACTGGTAGAGGCCGTCGCGCAGGGTGGTGCGGCTGGTGATGTTCCAGCGGAGCACCGGGCCGAGGCCGAGTTCGCGGGCGACCGCGTACGGCAGGCTGGACTTGCCGCCGCCGGGCGGGCCGGTGACCAGCAGCGGCCTTCTGAGGTAGAGCGCGGCGTTGACGAGCTCGACGGTCTCGGGGGTGGGGCGGAAGGTCGCGGCGCGGTGCCGGGCCGGGTCGGGCACGGGGTCGGCGGGGCCCTCGGGCTGCGCCAGCAGCGGCCCCCCGTCGAAGTCGCGCCAGGGCGGCGGGGCGGGCAGCTCGGCGATGCCGTCGTGCGGCTCGTTGACGCCCTGGTAGATGCGCTTCAGCGGCATTGCTCTCCTGCTCCTGCTCACTCGTCGGGGCCTTCGGCGGTCTCGGTCTCACTCGGGGCCCGCGGCGTGGGGCGGCGGTGCGGTCGGGACGACGCGGTAGGGGCGGTGGGGGCCGGGCAGTACCGCCGGGTCCTCCCACAGCAGCACCAGGCCCGCCGCCCAGTGCTGCGAAGGGTCTGCCGCCTCCTCCGCCTCGTGCCGCAACTCCCTGACCCGGCGCGGCAGGTCGGCAGGTGCGACGTCGGCCAGTTCCTCCGCCAGTCTGGCAAGGAATCGCTCGTTGCGGCAGGTCCGGGTGTGCGTGTGGTCGGCGGTGCAGGCCTGGCCCGGCCACAGCACGGCGGGAACGCCGGCCCGCAGGGCGGCCGCCAGCAGCGGTTCGTACGGGGCGCCCCTGGGCGGGCCGGGGAGGGCGGGCAACTCGACCCGCTCGGGCGGCCTCAGCCGGTGGTAGAGCCTTTTGCCGTCCGGGAGTTCGGTGCAGCGCAGCTGGTGCAGCAGGGTGCCGGCGGCGGCCCGCAGCGGGGCCCACTTGAGTTCGAGCTGGCGGCGGGCGGCCGGGTCGGCGCGGCGCTGCGCGTCGACCACGACGACGGCGTGGTCGGCCCCGAGCGGGCCGTAGTCGGTGCGCCGGCGCGCCCAGCCGTGCACCGGCTCGGTGAGCCACTTGCGCGGCAGCGAGAAGATGACGAGTTCCGCGCCGTCCGGTTCCAGGCGGCCGAGTTCGTGGTCGATGCGGTCGCGGACGGCGTGCTTGAGGCGCAGCCGCGGGACGGTGCGGGTGTCGGCGGCGCCGATCCGGCCGTCGCGGACGGCGGCGACCGCGACGTGGAACATCGCGGGGCCGGCGCCGCTCGGGGTGATCTCGACCAGGATGGGCCGCCACCGCTCGCGTCTGCGGCCGGCGGTGGGGGCGGTGTCGCGGTGCCGGTCGAGCCAGTCCAGCAGGCCGTCGCGCAGGGCCGGGTCGGTGTGCGCCTCGGCGACGTGGTGGGCGAAGTGGACGACGGGGTGCGGGCCGTGCGGCGGCCGGGGGACCTCGGCGAGCAGGTACCAGCCGGCGTCCCAGAGGGTGGCGGGGCGGCTGGGCGGGTCGGGGCAGCCGAGCGGTCCGACGGCGGCGCGGTAGAGCTCCAGCGGGTCGGCGGGCGGCGGTCCGGCGCCGAGCAGCAGCCGCAGTCCGCGCACCGCGTGGGCGGGCAGCGCGGCGCCGGTGAGCCGGTCGGCGAGCTGCGGGACGTACCGGGCGGCGGCCTCGGCGGGCAGCATCTGGCCGAGCCGGGCGGCGGGCCGGCTGCGGTCGTCGGGGCCGCGCGGGACGCCGAGGGTGTCGAGGGCGGCGGTGACCAGCCCGGCCACCTCGCCGGTGGCGGCGATGACGACCGGCCCGCCGCTGAAGCCCGGGGAGAGCGGCATGCCGGTGCCCTCGTGCTCCAGCTGCACCAGCTCGCCGGCGATCCGGAAGCCGCCGCGGGTCAGCCGGATCTCGCTGCTGAGGCCGGTGTCGTGGCCGGCCGGGAAGCCGTAGGCGACCAGGGCGGGTGCGGGCGGGCCGGCCCAGCGGTGCAGCGGGGCGAACGGGGCCGGCGCGGCGGTCTGCGCGGGGACGGGTTCGCGGAGCCGGAGGACGGCCACGTCCCCGGCGCCGCCGGGGAGTTCGGGCCAGGGGCCGCGCAGCGCGACGGTGCCGGTGAGCGGCGGCAGGTCGGGGTGGGCGACCAGCCGGACCTCCGCCTCGTGGACGCCGTGCACCACGTGGGCGCAGGTGAGCACCTCGCGGTCGGAGATGAGGATGCCGGCGCCGGTCAGCGGCCCGGCGGGCCCGGCGGTGTCGATCCGGGCGAGCCAGCGGACGTCCTGCATCGGCACGTCCGGTCAGTGCCCCGTCCGTTCCCCGGTGGCGCCGGGTGACCAGGAGAGCTTGACCGTCAGGTGCGCGTCGGCCGCCGTCCGGGCGATCAGCGCGCCCGCCTCGGCGGAGAGCTTGACGCCGAACTCGATCTCCACCGCGTCCGGGCGCAGGCTGCCGTCACGCAGGACGGCGAGCGCGGCCTCGGCCGCGGCGCGGACGCCGCCCAACGCGTGCTCGAAGGTCTCCGAGGCACGGACGACGGCGTCGCCGCTGCCCCGGCCGACCGGCTGCATGCCGTACGCCGCCGGGGTCTGGGAGGTGCTCTCCACCCGGACCACCGCGCCGTCGGCCGTCAGGAACTCCACGTAGTGCGACATGGGCACTCCCCACCGTGTCAAGCCGTACTGTCAGCCGAATTCCTTGGCGATGGTCGCACAGCACAGGCCGTGGCGCAGCGGTTCCGACGGGGTTGACATCAGTAATCTTCAAGGAACATGACAATATGTCAGGTTGATCCGCCCGTACCGGGCCCGGCCGGATCCCGCCGGACGCGGGAGGGCCCCGGGGACGGCGGCCTAGGGTGGTCCGGACGGAGCCGAGGAGGGCGAGCGGATGGACGGAACGGCCGGCGGGGGGCTGGTGGCGGTCGCGGGGAGCGCCGAGGTGTTGGCGCTGCCCGGCCTCGGCGAGGAGTTGCTGACCCCGGCCGAACGCGAGCGCGCGGCACGCTTCCACCGCGAGCGGAACCGGCTGGACTTCGTCGCCGCGCACCTGCTCGTCCGGCTCTGCGCGGCCCGGCTGCTGGGCGTCCCGGTCGCCGGGCTGGTGCTGGAGCAGTACTGCCCCGACTGCGGGCTGTCCGGACACGGCGCGCCCTCGTTGGCCGGGCGGCCGGAGGTGGGGCTGAGCCTGTCGCACACCGAGGGCGTGGTGGCCGCGGCCGCCGGGCCCGCGCCGGTCGGCGTGGACGTCGAACTGCCGGGCGGCCGGGACGGCACCGCCGACCTGTACGACCGGGTGCTCGGCCCCGCCGAGTCCGCCCTGGTGGCCGCCCGTCCGGACCCGGACGGGGCCTTCCTGCGGCAGTGGGTCCGCAAGGAGGCGATGATCAAGATCGGCCGGGCGAGCCTGGACACCCTCGCCGCCGTCGACCTGTCCGCGCTGCCGCTGGACCTTCCCGGCCCCGGACCGGCCCTGCACCGCCACGGCGACCTGTACCTGCTGGACTGGGCGGCTCCCGGCAGCGGGGCCCTGCTCGCCGCGGTCAGCACCCGGCCGGTCCGGCTCCTGCCGCCGGACGGCCTGCGCGCAGGAGGAGTCCAGGGGCGTCCGGGGGCGTCCGCGTAAGGGGTGTTAGCGTCGGCGACGGCCGCGTCGGACCGCATCCGCGCAGGTCCGCCCATCCTCCCCCGCCGCACGAAGGACGACTTCCCCATGGCCAAGTTCCTGCTGAGCCTGCACGTGCTGGCCTCGGTGCTGTTCATCGGCCCGGTGGCGGTCGCCGTCAGCATGTTCCCGCGGCGCGCGGCCGCGGCCCTGGGCTCCGGCGCGGACCAGCCGGTCGCGGCCGCCTCGGTGCGGCTGCTGCACCGGATCACCCAGGTCTACGCGCTGCTCGGGATCGCCGTCCCGCTGCTGGGCATCGGCGTGGCCCAGGTGATGGACGTCCTCGGCCAGAGCTGGCTGATCGCCTCGATCGTGATCACCGCGCTGTCGGCCGGCTCGCTGCTGCTGTTCGTGGTGCCCGCCCAGCAGTCCGTGATCGACACCCTGGACGCGGAGACGGGCACCCCCGCCGCCCACTCCCGCGGCGACGACCGGGAGCGGGCGGAACGCGGCCTCAAGCTGCTGCCGATGACCGCCGGCGTCTTCAACCTGCTGTGGGCGGTGGTCGTGGTGCTGATGGTCATCCGACCGGGGTCGACGACGGGGGCCTGACCTCCACCCGTCCGGCACCCCGGATCTCCAGGCCTTCGAGCAGCTCCAGGGTCGCGGCGGCCACCGCCGCGACCGCCTGCTCGAAGGCCTCCCTGTTGTGGGCGGCCGGCGCCCGGAAGCCGGACACCTTGCGGACGTACTGCAGGGCCGCGGCGTGGACGTCGTCGGTGGTGACCTCCGGCGTCTCCGGCGGCCGGAGCGTCTTGATCGATCGGCACATACCCCCCAGTCTGCCCGGCGCGCCCGCCCCGCGGGCCGTCATCGGCGGACCGGGTCGACGAGGCGTACGCCGGCGCGCTTCACCGCCCGGGCGACGATCGCGGTCTCCGCGCGGGCGACGCCGAGCGGACCGAGCACCTCGGTGGAGAACCGGAACAGGGCGGCGTGGTCCTCGCAGAAGACGGTGGCCATCAGGCCGGTCGGGCCGCTGGTGGCGAGCACGCCGTGCACCTGCGGGTGGCCGGCCAGTGCCGTGCCGACCTCGACCAGCCGGCCGGGCGGCACGTCCAGCCAGAGGTTGGCGTCGACCGCCATGCCGAGCAGCCGGGGGTCGACGGTGGCGTGGGTGCGCAACAGGCCGCCCGCGGCGAGCCGGTGCAGCCGTCGGCGCACGGTGGACTCGGGCGCGCCCGAGGCGGCGGCGAGGGAGGCGTGCGACCGGCGCGCGTCCCGGCCGAGCAGGTCGAGCAGCGACCGGTCCAGCGCGTCGGTGGCGGGGGCCGCGGTGGTCGGGGCGGGCGGGGCGAGGGCGGCGACCTGTTCGGGCGCGAGGTGGCCGGAGTGCCAGTGGCCGGCGTCCGCGAAGGCGTGCAGCACCGCGTGCACATCGGTCTCCAGGACGGCGCCGGTGGCGGGAAGTTGGCCGTAGAGCAGGCGGTCGCGGGAGCCGGCGTCGGTGAGCACGACGGCGCTCACCTCGCTGCCGCCGAGCATGATGTCGACGAACGGCACGTCCGGGCGGGCCGCCAGCGCGTGCGCGACGGTCTCCACCTTGCCGCGCAGGACGCGGACCCTCAGCAGCAGGGCGCCCACCGCGCGGTCCCGGACGTCCGGCATGAGGACGACGGTGACGGTGCCGCTGCCGAGCAGCCGGGCCAGGCGCCGGGTCACCGTCCGGGCGGAGACGCCGAGCACCTCGGCGATCCGGCCGGTCTCGGCCCGGCCGTCGATCTGCAGGGCGCAGACCAGCCGCCGGTCCAGCTCGTCCAGCCGGTCGTCCGGATCCACCGCATCGAGGTCCACTGCTGTCCGTTCTCCGCCGCATCCGGCCGACTCAGAGTCCTGGTCCGCCGCGATCACGGTACTCCTTCTCCATGGCCGGACCGGCCACGACCGAGAGGAGCCCCCCGTGGAGAAGACGCTGTCCGGAACGATCGACGCGGTGCACGCCGTCGGCGAGCGGCTGGCCGCCCTGCAGAGCCCGGCCCCGGTGCCCGCGACCGGCCTCGCCGAGGCCGTGGCCGCCTTCCGCGCCGTGGACGGACCCGCCGCCGCCCTGCTGCGCGAGCGCCTCACCGCGCTGCGGCCGTCCGCCGGATGGCACGGGGAGGAACTGGACGGCGACGTACCCGCCGAGGGCGAGTGGTGGGTCTGCGACGCCACCGACGGCGCCGTCCAGTACCTGGGCGGGCTGCCGCACTGGGCGGTCACCGCCACCCTCGTCCGGGACGGCGCCGCCGTGCTCTCGGTGGTGCACGCGCCGCTCCATGGCGCCACCTACACCGCGCTGCGCGGCGGCGGCGCCCATTTCGACGGCCGGCCGATCGCCCCGACCCCCCGCACCCTGCAGGTCGCGGTCGCGGCCACCGCGCAGCCGCCGACGGTGGCCGGCGACCCGGTCGCCCGGCGGCGGGCCGGCGAATCGCTGACGGCGATGCTCGGCGGGGCCCTGGCCGTCCGCAACCTCGGCCCGACCGCCCTGCAGGTGGCCCAGGTCGGCGCCGGGAACCTCGGCCTCTTCTGGGAGTACGGCCAGGACGGCCCCAACCTGCTGCCGGGTGCCCTGATCGCCGCCGAGGCCGGGGCCGTGGTCACCGACGCGACGGGCCGACCGTGGACGCCGGCCGCGGACAGCTTCCTGGCGGCCGCCCCCGGGGTGCACGCCGAAGCGCTGACGGTACTGGCGCAGGTGCGGTGAGCGCAGGTGCGGTGAGCGCAGGTGCGGTGAGCTCGGGTGCGGTGGGTGCCGGGGCCGCGCGGTGTCAGTCCTTGGGGCTCATCAGGGTGCTGGTCAGCGGGGTGCGGGCCAGCGCCAGCACGCCCACCACGATCAGCGCGACACCGGCGGCCTCGGGCACCAGCCAGAGGCCGGTGCGCAGCGTCTCCTCGTACAGCAGGACACCCAGCAGCAGGCTGACCCCCGCGTCGCCGAGGGTCAGCGCGGGCTGCGAGGCCACCAGCGGACCCGACTGCAGGGCGTTCTCCAGCAGGTAGAGCGCCCCGACCCCGGCCACGGCGAAGCCGTAGGTCTGCCAGGCCGTGAGGAAGGCCTCCAGCCCGTGCTTGTCGAGCAGATGGGTGGAGGACTTGATGAGCGCCGCGGTCAGCGCGTTGCCGACGGCCGCCGCGCCCGCCAGGCAGGCGGCGCGGACCCCGCCGGGCGGACGGCGCAACGCCACCGCGCAGAGCACCGCGATCGCCGCGCCGCAGCCCGCGAGGGCCGGGATCCAGCGGGACATCGGGACGTGCATCGTGCCGGGGGTCGGCGCGGCGGCCCCCAGCGCGAGACCGAGGCCGACCACCATGCAGGCGACGGCGGCCCAGGCCCGGCGGGAGAGGTTCCGGTGGGACATCGCCGAGGCGATGACCAGGGCGAACGGCAGCTCCAGGACGAAGATCGGCTGGACGACCGAGAGCGCGCCGCGGGCCAGCGCCACCGCCTGGAAGAGCGCGGCGGCGGTCACCGCGGCGATGCCCGCCAGCCAGACCGGGCGGCGGGCCAGGTCGCGCAGCAGGCCGAACCGGAAGCCGGAGGAGCGCGGCACGGTCTGCGCGGCACGGTGCTGCAGCACGGTGGCCAGGGCGTTGCTGATCGCGCCGCACAGGGCGAACAGGACGGGGAGCAAGGCGGGCGGTTCCCTTCACCGGATCCGCCCAGTCTCACCCACCCGCCCCGCACCCCCGCCGCACCGCGCCGCACCCCGACCCCGGCGCCAGCCGTTCAGGGGCGCCGCCTGGCAGAACACCGCGCGAGCCGGAGAACACGCCACTACCCCGTCACCCCGCCCCGCGCAGCGGCTCAGCCCCCGGCCACCCCGAACAACCGCGCCGCGTTCCCCCAGCACACCGCCCGCAGCAAGCCCTTCAGGCCCGAGCCGCTCCAAGGCGGCCGACGCGTGCCCGTACCCTCCACCGGCCGCACCCCGCCCCGCGCAGCGGCTCAGCCCCCGGCCACCCCGAACAACCGCGCCGCGTTCCCCCAGCACACCGCCCGCAGCCACTCCTCCCCCAGGCCCAGCCGCTCCAGGGCGGTCAG
>NZ_JBEYFP010000158.1:0-11218 GCF_040634455.1 Kitasatospora sp. NPDC007106 | reverse complement strand
GAGTCGGGCAGGTGGTCGCTGTCCAGCGCGCCGCGGTAGGCGAGCCGCAGCGCGAGGGTACCGGCCGTTGCGGGCCTGGCCCGCCGACCGGCGGTCTCCGCCCGCAGCGCGGTCGGGGTGCGGTCGTACACCTCGCGCACGGTGTCGTTGAACTGCCGCACGGAGGCGAAGCCGGCCGCGAAGGCGATCTCGGTGACCGGCAGCTCGGTGGTCTGCAGCAGCAGCCGGGCGGTCTGCGCGCGCTGGGCGCGGGCCAGGGCGAGCGGGCCGGCGCCGAGTTCGGCGGTGAGCTGGCGCTGCAGCTGGCGGGCGCTGTAGCCGAGGCGCTCGGCGAGGCCGGCGACGCCCTCGCGGTCGACGACGCCGTCGCCGATCAGCCGCACCGCGCGGCCGACCAGGTCGGCGCGGTGGTTCCACTCCGGCGAGCCCGGGACGGAGTCCGGGCGGCAGCGGCGGCAGGCGCGGTAGCCGGCGCCCTGGGCGGCGGCCGCGGTCGGGTAGAAGGTGCAGTTGACGCGCTTGGGGGTCACCGCCGGGCAGCTCGGCCGGCAGTAGATCCCGGTCGTGCGGACAGCGGTGAAGAAGACGCCGTCGAAGCGGGAGTCGCGGCTGTCCACGGCCCGGTACCTGGTCTCGTCGTCGATCACGCCCTCCAGTCTGCGCCACCCGGACGGCCCCGACCGGCGGAAATCGGACATCGCCGTCCGGGCCCGGGAGGAGGCCCGGTGTCCGACACGACCCGATTTTTGGGAGCGCTCTCAATGGACTCGACGCACCCGATAGGCTCTGATGCGAACAGATCCGTGAGAGGAGCCCAGGGTGTCGCAGCACCAGCCCACCGGCGACGGACCACCCGCCGCGCCCTCCGGCGGCGCACCGGCCCGCGGCGGATCCCACCCCGGCCCCGGCCCCGCCGGGCGGGGCGACACCGCGGGCGCCCTACCCAGACCGACCCTGGAGTCCGTCGCCGAACGGGCCGGCGTCTCCCGGGCCACCGCCTCCCGGGTGGTGAACGGCGGCGCCGGCGTCCGCGCCTCGCTGCGCGAGAAGGTGCAGCGCGCCGTCGACGAGCTCGGCTACGTCCCCAACCTGGCGGCCCGCACCCTCGTGACCCGGCGCAACCAGGCCGTCGCCGTGGTCGTCTCCGAGCCGGAGAGCAGGCTCTTCTCCGACCCGTTCTTCGCCAAGCACCTGCGCGGCATCTCCCGCGAGCTGTCCGCCGCGGACAACCAGATGGTGCTGCTGCTCATCGAGGACCAGGCCGACTTCGAACGCGTCGGCCGCTACCTCGGCGGCGGGCACGTGGACGGCGCCCTGCTCTTCTCGCTCCACCACAGCGACCCGCTGCCGGACATCGCCCGTCGGGTCGGCCTGCCGTTCGTGATAGGCGGACGACCCGGCTGGCCCGGCGCCGAGTCCGACCGCGAGCTGACCTACGTGGACAGCGACAACCGCGGCGGCGGCCGGATCGCCGTCCAGCACCTGCAGTCCCTCGGCCGGACGCGGATCGCCACCATCACCGGCCCGCTCGACCAGACCTCCTCCGTCGACCGCCTCGACGGCTACCGCGACCTGCTGCCCGACGGCGACCCCGACCTGATCGCCGAGGGCGACTTCACCCCGGACGGCGGCGGCCGCGCCATGGCCGAACTGCTCGCCCGCCGCCCCGACCTCGACGCCGTCTTCGCCGCCTCCGACGCGATGGCCTCCGGCGCGCTGCGGGTGCTCCGCGAGGCCGGCCGCCGGGTGCCGGAGGACGTGGCCGTGGTCGGCTTCGACGACGTCGAGCAGATCGCCGCCTGGACGGACCCGCCACTGACCACCGTCCGCCAGGACATCGAGGACATGGGCCGCCTGATGGCCCGTCTGCTGCTGCGCCGGCTCACCGGCCAGACCGACACCACCGGCCGCCGCGGCCCCACCTCGGTCATCACGCCGACCCGACTGGTGGTGCGCGGCTCCGCCTGATGCCTCGTCAACAATGCGCTCGCCGGACGGTTCGTACCCGTGCGATGATGGCGCCATGTGGTCACGACTACCCTTCGGGGAGCGGCTGAGGGCCGAACTCGGCACACCCCGCGGAGCCCGCCGACTGGCCAGCAGCCCCCGCTCCCGGGTGTGGCGGGCCGAACTCGCCGGCACCCCCGTGGTCGTCAAACAGCTCCGCGACGGGCCCGGCGCCGACGACCGCTACGCCCGCGAGACGGCCGCCCTCCGCCTCGCCGCCCGCACCGACCCGCCGGTCGCCCCGAAACTCCTCGGAGCGGACCCGTCCGCCCGGGTGATCGTCCTGGAACACCTCGCCGACGGCACGCCCCGCGCCGACTGGGTGATCGACTACGCGGCCGCCCTGGCCCGGCTGCACGCCGCGGCCGGCCCCGGCGGCGCCGACGGCCTGCCCGCCTGGTCCGGGCCCACCGACGAGGACGTGGCGGCCTTCCTCCGGCTGGCCAGGATGCTCGGCGTCGTCGTACCGGCCGGTGCACGCGCCGAACTCGACGGCATCGTCGACCGGTTGGCCCGGCTGCCCGGCCGCGCCCTGCTGCACGGGGACCCGTGCCCGGGCAACGACCTGCACACCGGGGACGGCCTCCGCTTCGTCGACTTCGAGCAGGCCTCCCGCGGGCCCGGCATCGTCGAACTCGCCTACCTGCGGATCGGGTTCCCCACCTGCTGGTGCGCCACCGCCCCCGCCCGGGAGCGGCTGGCCGCCGCCGAGGCCGCCTACCGCACCCAGTGGCGCGCCGACACCGGCACCGAGGTGGACGGCGACCTCGCCGACGCCTGCGCCGGGTGGCTGCTGCGCGGCGACGCACTCGTCCAGCGCGCCCACCGCGGCACCACCGACCACCTGGCCCGGATCCCGCACCGCGACTGGACCTGGGGCACCGCCACCGCCCGCCAGCGCCTCGCCCACCGCCTGCGGACGGTCGGCCGCCTCACCGCCGACACCCCCGCCTCCCGCGACCTGGCACGCCTCGCCACCGCCATGCACGAGGGCATGCTCGCCCGCTGGCCCTCCCTGCGCCCCCTCCCC
This sequence comes from Kitasatospora sp. NPDC007106, assembly GCF_040634455.1. Classification (NCBI taxonomy): domain Bacteria; kingdom Bacillati; phylum Actinomycetota; class Actinomycetes; order Kitasatosporales; family Streptomycetaceae; genus Kitasatospora; species Kitasatospora sp. NPDC007106. Next base: position 8,181 of record NZ_JBEYFP010000158.1, on the reverse strand, counting down.
GAACGGCGGCCGTAGGACCTGTCTTCGCAGGGCGCTCGGGAGGTCGATTCGGGGGCGCGTGGGGCAGCTCCCGACCGAAGGCCACCGGGGGGCGAACTGCGTAGTTCGGGAGTGGTGTTCCTGACGAATCCTGCTCACCCCCGGTCCGCACGGTGGCCCGCATCCGCATCGCACAGTTCTCTCCCGGGCTTCGGCCGGGGTGCCCCCACGCGCCCCCGAGGAGGGCATCCGTACGCCGTCGCAGACTCGTCCCAGGGGCGTCGGCCGCCGCGGGCGCCCCCGCAAGGCGGGCGCCCCGCGCCCCGGCGGGGAGCCGGGGGCGGGGCGCCGCGGTGGAACCGCCGGGGCCGGGGGGGGTCAGCCGACGGTCCACTTCTGGGCCGCGGTGCCGTTGCAGGTCCAGGTCTGCAACCGGGTGCCGTCGGCCGAGGAGCCGTCCTTGGCGTCCAGGCACTTGTTCGCACCGACGTTGGTCAGGTCGTGCGCGGCGGTGTACGTCCACTTCTGGGCGTTGGTGCCGTTGCAGGTGTACAGCTGGACGACGGCGCCGGCCTCGGTGGAACCGCCTGCCACGTCGAGGCACTTGCCGAGGGCGCGGACGGTGCCGTCGTTGCCGACCGTCCACTGCTGGGCCGCGTTGCCGGTGCAGTTGTGCAACTGGATCGGGGTGCGGTCGGCGCTGGAGCCGCCGGCCACGTCGGCGCACATGCCGCCGATGCCGCGGATCGGGCCCGACGCCGCCGGGCCGCCGCCCGAGGCGGAGGCCCGCACGTAGTCGACGACCATGGTCTGCGGGAAGGCCGTCGAGCCGTCCGGGCTGCCCGGCCAGTCGCCGCCGACCGCCAGGTTGAGGATGACGAAGAACGGGTGGTCGAAGACCCACTTGTTGCCGTGCGTGTCGGCCGGGGTGCGGGTCTCGTACGGGGTGCCGTCGACCGACCAGACGATGGAGTTGGGGCTCCAGTCGACGGAGAAGACGTGGAAGTCGTCGGCGAAGGCCTTGCCGCCGGGCAGGCTGTACGCGGCGCCGAGGCCGCCCGCACCCGAGTAGCCGGGGCCGTGGATGGTGCCGTGCACGCTGTTCGGCTCGCGGCCGATGTTCTCCATGACGTCGATCTCGCCGCTGTTCGGCCAGCCCGCCGAACCGAGGTCGTTGCCGAGCATCCAGAAGGCCGGCCAGACGCCCTGGCCGCGCGGGATCTTGATCCGGGCCTCGAACCGGCCGTACGCCTGGGTGAAGGTCCGGGCGGTGTTCAGCCGGGCCGAGGTGTACTGGCACTGCCCGTACCAGCAGCCGAGGCCGGGGTCGGTGTTCTTCTTCGCGGTGATGACCAGGTGGCCCTGGCCGTCCAGCGAGGCGTTGGAGGTGCTGTTGGTGTAGTACTCCAGCTCGTGGTTGCCGAAGCCGCCGCCACCGGTCTCCAGGGTCCACTTGGCGGCGTCGGGGCCGCGGCCCGCCGGGCCGTCGAACTCGTCGGACCAGGTCTGTGCGGCGGTCGCGGCGCCGGCCCGCGGGGCCACGGCGTCGTTGGCGGAGACCAGTGCCGCGCCCACGAGGGCCGTGGTGAGCGTGAGCACGAGTCCGCCGAGCGACCAGCGGCGTTTGCGGTGGGAGGCCATGGCAGGCACACCCCTTCCTGGGGACGTGGAGGTGGGGCAGGGAAGGACCGCACGTACTCGAAGGAGCGAGAGCGCTCTCTTCGCGACCGGGGCGGCTCCGGTGGGCCCACACGCTACCGACGGGTCACCCCCGCCGACAATGTCGCCCCTCATCGACGCCAAGCCTCTGACCTGCGGCGATACAAATCTCCGCAGTCCCTTAAGCGTCTCTTAGGGCCTACTTGACCTGTGGACATCATCCGCGGGGCCCACCGCACCGGAAATCGCTTGCCCGGCGACGGGTCCCGGGTGCGGCCCGGCCGGAATTCGGATGCCCACGACCGATCGCCGGGCTAGCCTGACCGGATGGACCACGACAGCCACGAGGGCCTGCCCAGGGCCGAGTTCGCCTTCCCCGGCCCGCTGCGCGACGCGCTCGTCGCGGCGATCCTGGACGGCTCCAAGACCAGCACCACCGGCCTGGTCGCGGAGTACGAGAAGCTCGGCGAGAGCATCCCCGGCCCCGGGTACCGGGAGGCCGTGGTCGACTCGGCCGGGCAGGTGGTCGCGGTGATCGAGCTGACCGAGGTGCGGATCGCCCCGCTCGCCGAGGTCGGGCTGGCGCACGCCGTGGCCGAGGGCAAGGGCTACACCTCGGTCGCCGAGTGGCGGGCCGGCCACGAGGACTTCTGGCACAGCCCGGAGTTGCGGGCCGTCCTGGAGGACCCGCACTACACCGTCGACGACACCACCCCGCTCGTCCTGCAGCGGTTCCGGCTGGTCGACCGCGTCAAGTAGTCCGCGGGCAGAAGTAGTCCGCAGGCAGAAGTAGTTGGTCGACGACCTGCTACGTTGGCGCGCATGACCGATGACGCGAGCGGAACCGGACGGATCAGGCCCCGGCACTTCCACGAGAGCGAGGGCGTGCAGGACTGGCGGGTGCTCGGCGAGGGCGCCTGCGCCTACTTCCGCACCGGGTCGTTCGCGGCCGGCGCGCAATTCGTCCAGGAGATCGGTGAGTTGGCCGGGGCGGGCGCGGACGCCCCCGACGTCGACCTGCGGCCCGAGGGCGTCACGGTGCGGCTGGTCGCGCTCACCGAGGACTACTACGGGCTGACCGAGCGGCACGTCGAACTCGCCCGGCTGATCTCGGCGGTGGCCCGCAAGCTGGAGCTTCCGGCGGACCCGTCGGCGGTGCAGACCGTCCAGGTGACCGTCGACGCCCTCACCGGGCCCGCGGTGGTGGCGTTCTGGCGGGCCCTGCTCGGTTACCGGGAGCGGGCCGGCAGCCCCGAGGACCTGGTCGACCCGCAGCGCCGCGGGGCGCCGTTCTACTTCCAGCAGATGGCGGAGCCCCGCCCGCAGCGCAACCGGGTCCACGTCGACGTCTGGGTGCCGCACGACCTGGCCGAGGCCCGGATCGCCGCGGCGATCGCCGCCGGCGGCCGTCTGGTGAACGACGAGTTCGCGCCCGCCCACTGGGTGCTGGCCGACCCCGAGGGCAACGAGGCCTGCGTCGGCGCGGCCGGCGGGCCCGATCCGGCGCCCGCCGGGCGGTAGGCCCTCCCTTTCGGATCTTGTCGGATCGGCGCGCGGCGGTGGGCGGCCGGCTGGGCGTACCGGCGGATCGGCCTCGTCCTGGACCGTGTTCGGCCGATGCGCTGGTGCGTCCGGCCGGGGGCACCTCCCGGCCGAAGGCCGGGGGAGGATGCCCGGCGTCGCGCGCCCGGCAAGATCCGAAAGAGACGGCCCGGCCCGGACGCGCGAGAGCTCCCCGTCCGCCCCGGCGATGCGCGCGGGACGGACGGGGAGCGGGCGTTCGGGCGGTCGGCTCAGGGACGCGTGGAATCACTCCCACGCCCCCTGAAGCCCGGGACTAGTTGAACGGGATCCGCAGGACGGAGGCGCTGCCCTGGGTCTGGGTGGCGCCGACCCGCAGCTGGGCGGGGGCGCTGCCGATGGCGGACCAGACCTCGATCCGGACGGTGCCGTGGTCGAGGGTGCCGAGGGTGCCGGTGGCGGAGGCGAGTCCGGCCGCGGTGCCGGAGTAGCGCTCCCAACCGGCGACCGGGTCGGTGGCGAAGTACCGGTAGGTCTCGACGCGTTCGAAGGTCCCGTCGCCGGTCAGGTCGTAGGAGATCCTGGCCTGCTGGCCGAGGCCGACGGCGCTGCCGGCGTCGACCCAGAGGTCGAAGTCGGTGGCCGCGCCGGGCTTCACGGTGCCGCTGAGGTTGCGGATCTCGTAGACCTTGGCCTGGTACGGGGTGCCGTCGTGGTTGGTGCCGCCCGCGGAGGGCAGCGTGTCGGTGGCGGCCGCGGTGCCGTAGGCGGTGGTCAGGGCGCCGCCGGGCTGCAGGTGGAAGGTGTTGCCGGTGGTGGCCGTCGCGGTCGGGGTGGGCGTCGCGGTCGGGGTGGGCGTCGGGGTCGGGGTGGGCCTGGGCGACGCGGTCGGCGATCCGGTCGGGGTGGGCGACGGCGTGACGCCGCCGGTGCCGCCGTCCTGCCGGCTGCCGCGCTCGCTGGCGGTGGAGCGGGCGGGCACGGTCAGCGCGTAGCCGTCCGAGAAGTGCACGGTGCGGGCGGTGGTGGTGTAGTTGTGCGCCACGTGGGTGCGGGTGCCGCCGCTGGTGAAGACCGCCGCGGTCGGGGTGTCGGCGGTGGTCGCCGGGTCGAGGGTGCCGAGCGAGGCCAGGTTGTGGATCCAGTGGTAGGTGTGGGCCTTGGACTCGCCCTCCTCCGGGGTGTAGCCGGCGTTCCCGGCGTCCCAGTCGGCCTTGGCGGCGGCCGGGTCTTCGAGGGCCTCGGTCTCCCAGAGGAGGTCCCGCCAGTCGGTGAAGGCGCCGCCGTTGTTGGCCTTGAGTTCGGCGAGGTTGGCGCGCAGGTCGTCCTGGCGGCGGCCGAGGTAGAGCGATCCGCCGTTGAGGGGCAGGAAGTTGATGCCGTGGATCATGCCGGGCGAGGCCGTCCACCAGGTGGAGTAGGCGGCGCCGCTGCCCCAGACCATGCCGACGGTGGCGTGGCCGAAGGTGCTCGGGAAGACGCTGTGGTCGGCGTCGAACCAGTACTGCTGAACGGCGTTGGCCTCGGTGGTGTACAGGTAGACGCCGAGGTCGCGCAGGGTGGTGTCGCCGGTGGCGGAGCCGTAGAGGATCAGCGCGGAGCTGAAGTTGAGGCCCTCGGAGGAGGACTCCTGGTTGTTGCCGGCGGCGAAGCCGGCGTGGCCGGAGGCCCAGCCGTGGCCCGCGTAGATGTCGAAGTTGCGCAGCAGCGGGAAGCGGTCGTCGGTGCGGTCGGCGTTGGCGGCGTCCTTGGCGAGCAGCTTGACCATGCCGCCCCAGGCGGAGTCGGCGGCCCAGGCCGAGTCGTAGCGGGCGACGGTGGCGGCGGCCTGGACGAAGTAGCCGTAGTGGAAGTGGTGGTCGTTGAGTTCGGCGTCGGTGCCGTAGGAGGCGGGGTAGCCGATCAGCGTCTTCCAGGTGGCGTCGTAGGCGAAGACGGACGAGCCGGTGCCCTTGAACCAGGTTTCGAGCTTGCCCTTGAGCAGGCCGATCAGCTTGTCGCGGGTGGCGGTGTCGCCGAGCTGGTCGGCGACGGGCACGAGCTGGGCGAGCCGGCCGAGGGCCTTGCCCGTCCAGTAGGTGTCGGTGGCGCCCTGCCACGGGTCGGCGGCGTTCGCCTCGGCCTTGACCATGGTGTCGAGCGCGGTGCGGTCGTAGGCGCCGAGGTCGGGCAGTGAGGGCAGCACGCCGGTGACGGCCTGCGCGGTGGTGAACGAGGTGCCCTCGCGGACCTTCATGGTGCCGCGCGGCGAGGTGTAGGAGAGGGAGGTCAGCGGGTCGGCGGTGGCCTGCCACTGGTGCGGGTAGAGGGCGAGCAGGGTGCCCGTCCCGGTGCCCTCCTGCGCGGTGGTGGTGGCGGTGTAGGTGGTGTTCAGCGTGCCGGCGGCCTCCTGGTAGGTCCAGGTGGCCTTGGTGTCGGTGACGAAGTTGTACGCGTAGGTGCGGTACCGGGCGAGGTCGGCAGGCGTGGGCAGCACGGCGACGGAGTAGTAGTCCTTGCCGCCGAGGGCGGCGGTGAGGGTGCTGCCGCTGACCGTCCAGTCGGTGCCGGTGGGGGCGAAGAGGCCGTAGTGGTGGCCGCCGACGGTGATGCCGAGGACGTTGCCCTGGTCGGAGAAGACGGTCGGGGTGCCCGCGGTGGTGATCTGGGCGGCGCCGCCGGTGGCGTGCGCGTAGACGTACGGCAGGCCGTGGCCGACGGTGGCGCTGAAGGTGTGGCCGCCGTCGGCCCAGTAGGGGGTGACCGTCCAGTCGGACCAGCCGTCGACCTTGGTGTTCGGGGAGTTGAGGCCGGCCACGCCGAGGGTGAGGTCGCGGGTGTGGGTGAAGTCGTACTGGCGCCCGTCGGAGGTGATGGTCGGCGTGGTGGGGTAGCCCACCTCCAGGCCGCTCGCGTTCGCCTTGAAGGTGAACGGGTGGGCGTACATGTTCTCGGAGTACGGGTTGCCCGCGTAGCGCTGGTAGATCAGCGAGGACCACCAGTCGTTGGTGGGGGCGGCCTTGCCGGCCGCCCGGGCGGTGACCTTGGGGGTGACGGGGGCGCCGTCGGAGTTGCTCGGCCCGACCGTACCGGCGGGGCGGGTGTCGGCGTATCCGCCGAGGCCGACCGGGACGGTCGCGGCGGCGGCGCTGCCGGCGGCGACGGTCGCGGTGAGGGCGGCGGCGGACGCCAGGGCGAGGGCGGTGACCGCCGCGGCCGGGCTGCGCAGGGATCTGAGCTTCATCGGGTCCACCTCGGGTGGGGGTGGGGGACGGGTGAGTGTGAGGGTGGGGTTTTGAAAGCGCTCTCAGCGATCGGACGGTAGGGCCGGATCCGACGGAGTGTCAATGCGCTGAACCGAATCCGCCGAACGGCCGCACCGAAGGCGGGAAGGGCCCGTAGGGCCAGGACGGAAGGCCGGGCTCCGAGGTTACGGTCAGGTTTCGACCCCTTGACGGCCACCCGCCGATCCCGGCACTCTCCTTGCATCGCTGAGAGCGCTCTCAGAAATGAGGCACCGGGCATCGACATGCCGGCGGCCCGCGGAGAGCGCTCGCTCGTCAGTGCTCCCCTTCGCAGACTCCAGCCACCCACCCCGTCCGGTCAGGAGACATCCCCATGCGCCCGTTCAGAGCCCGCCGTACGGCCGCCCTCGGCACCGCCGCCCTCGCGGCGACCATGTTGCTCACCGCCTGTTCCTCCGGCGGCACCGCATCGAAGGACGCCGCCGACGGCAAGGTCACGCTGACGATCGACCTCTTCGGCACCTTCGGGTTCAAGGAGACCGGCCTCTACGACGAGTACATGAAGGCCCACCCGAACATCACCATCAAGCAGTCCGACACCCAGGACGAGGCCCAGTACTGGCAGGCCCTGCAGACCAAGCTGGCCGGCGGCGGCGGCGTGGCCGACATCCAGGGCCTGGAGGTCGGCCGGGTGGCGAGCGTCGTGCAGAAGCAGGCCGACAAGTTCACCGACCTCAAGACCGTCGGCATCGGCGACGTCAACGACGGCCTGGTGGGGTGGAAGGGCGCGGCGATCAAGACCGCCGACGGCAAGGTGCTCGGCGCGGGCACCGACGTCGGCCCGGAGGCGATCTGCTACCGCACCGACCTGTTCAAGGCGGCCGGCCTGCCGACCGACCGCACCGAGCTGGCCGCCAAGTGGTCGACCTGGCAGGGCTACCTGGAGCTGGGCAAGCAGTACGCCGCCAAGGCGCAGCCCGGCAACGCCTGGACGGACAGCGCGGCGGGCATGTTCACCGCCGAGGTCGGCCAGCAGAAGGTGCGCTACTCCGACGAGGGCGGCAAGCCGGTGTACGAGACCAGCCCGGCGGTCAAGACCGCGTGGGAGGACTCCACCAAGCTGGTCGCGGACGGTCTGTCGGCCAAGCTGCCGCAGTGGACCCCGGAGTGGAACAAGGCCTTCTCCACCGGCAAGTTCGCCACGCTGAGCTGCCCGGCCTGGATGATCGGCTACATCAAGGGCCAGGCCGGCGACGCGTCCGCCGGCAAGTGGGACATCGCCGCGGGCCCGGGCAAGACCGGCAACTGGGGCGGCTCGTACCTGGCGATCCCGCGGACGGCCAAGCACCCGAAGGAGGCCGCCGAGCTGATCAAGTGGCTGACCGCCAAGGAGCAGCAGGTGAAGCTCTTCACCAAGCAGGGCTCCTTCCCGTCGAGCACGGCGGCGCAGGCCGAGATCAAGTCGGTCCAGGACCCGTACTTCAACAACGCGCCGATCGGCCAGATCTTCAGCGAGTCCGCGGCCGCGATGCCGGCCCAGGTGCTGGGCACGGACGACGGCGTGATCGGCAAGGCGTTCACCGACGCGCTGGGCGAGGTGGAGCGCACCAACACCGCTCCGGCCACCGCCTGGCAGCACGCGCTGGACAACGTCAAGAAGGCCAACGGCAACTGATGCTCCGGCAGTGACAGACGCCTGATCACCGGCCCCCGGCCCGTCCGGCCGGGGGCCCCGTCCGAGGACTCCCCATGGCCATCTCCTCTCCCCCGGCCCCGGCCGCCGGGCGGCGCCCCGGGC
>NZ_JBEYFP010000157.1:0-11334 GCF_040634455.1 Kitasatospora sp. NPDC007106 | reverse complement strand
CGAACTCGCGCGGCGGCGGGGGAGGGGAGTGGTCGACGTAGCACTGCGCCGCGATCTCGGCGCCGACCCGCTTGCGGATCGGCCTGGAGACCACGACGACCCGCTCGCGGCCGTCGTACCGCAGCCGGACCTCGTCCCCCGGCTTCACGGTCTGCGCGGGCTTGGCCCGCTCCTCGTTCACCCGCACGTGCCCGGCCCGGCAGGCCGCCGAGGCCATCGAGCGCGTCTTCAGCAGCCGGACCGACCAGATCCAGCTGTCCACCCGTACCGGGCCCTCGTCCTCCGCCATGCCACGAGCCTAGACGCCGGCCCGCCCCGCACCGAAACGTCGGCGCCCCGGACGGTCCCTCCCGTCGCCCGCCGTTGCACAACGTGCCCGGTCAGGCACGGCGGGTTAGCCTGACGGGAGGACCGCCACACCGGCGGCCCAACCGCCGAAAGGACGCCCCGGTGTTCGTGCCCGACGAGAGAGAGCCACTGTCCGACAGCTGTGCCCGCCCCGCCGACCTGCGGCATCCGGTCGGCACCCGGGACGCGTTCCTGATCGGCGAGCCGTCGGACGGCGCCGGCCACCCGCACCACCGGGACGCACCCCGTCTGGTCGTCGAGTGGGACGGCCGCGCCTGGCAGCCCGTGGCGATCGCCGACAGCTGGGCCGCCGCCCACCAGATGATCGTCGGCGACGGCCGGCCCCCCGTCTTCCCGCAGGTCTCGGGCCGGCTGCCGGTGTTCCGGCCCGGTCCGACCGGCCGCCGTGCGGACTGAGCCGCCCGGCCGCTACGCACAACGGGTGGTCGTCGGGGCGCGCAACGGCCCCGCCGTACGTGCCCGTACCGCACGGAGGTGAGCATGTCCGCTATGAGCCCTGACCGCGCACCGGGCCCGGCCCGGACCCCGTACGAGATCGCCAATGCCGTGGGCGAGGAGGTCCGCGTCCTCAACCACCGGACGGCCCCGGGGGTCGGCGCCTTCCCCGACCCGACCAGCGTGCACGACGTGGTGACGGCGCTGCACGCGATCCTGTTCCACCTGCCGCAGGCGCTGGCGCAGGCCGCCGCCGGGCTCGCCGCGATCCCGGCGGGACAGATCAAGGTGGCGCTGCCGGACGGCGAGGGGGACACCCCGGCAGCCCGGCAGGCCCGGGTCTCCGAGGAGCTGGAGCGGGCCGCCGAGACGCTGGAGATCGCCCGGGCGCACGTGGCGGCCGCCTCGGCCTTCACCAGCGGCCTGGACCGCACCGTCCTGATCGTGGACGACGACCCGCTGGACGACCTGGTCGCCGCCTTCCACGACTGATCCCGCCCGTCCGGGACGGGGCGGCGCCGCTCGGGCCTCCGGCGGCGCCGCTCAGTCCTCCGGCAGCGCCGCCACGTACACCCAGGCGCCGTCCAGCCGGACGAAGGTGCTGTGCTCCTCCATGGCCCCCGGCTCGCCGCCGTCCGTGAAGTGCGCCCGGAACCGTACCGTCCCGGTGGTGTGGAACGGCCCGCCCTCGGTCGTCGCCAGCACCTCCAGCCCCGTCCACTGCAGCCCCGGGTCGAAGCCGATCCGGGGCGGCCTGGTGTCCGGGTGCCAGCTGCGCAGCAGGTAGGGCCCGTCCTGGACGGCGAAGGCGCTGTAGCGCGAGCGCATCAGCTGCTCCGCGGTGCCCGCCGCCGCCTCGCCGCGGTGCAGCCGCCCGCAGCAGCCGCCGTAGGGCCCGCCCAGGCCGCACGGGCAGGGGTCGGCGGGGGAGAATCGGGGGTGGCGGCGGCGCTTCGACATGCGTCCCATTCTGCCGGGCGCGCCGCCCGCCCCCGGAACTCGGGGCCGGGTGCTGCAACTGCCCGGCCGCTGCCCACGTCTCTTCGGGTGAGGGATCCAGGCGCGGCCCGAGGAGGCGCATCATGCGACGGTGGATCACGATCCCGATGGCACTCGTTCTCGCCGGCACCGGTGCCGTGGTGGTACCGGCCGCGGCATCCGCGACAACACCCACGGCGACGGTGACGACCTGCCCGACCGGCTGGGGCAGCCTGCCGAAGGCCGCGAACCCCGCCACCGGGCAGCACCCGCTGACCAACATCCGCACCGGCCAGCACCCGTGCTGGGACCGCATGGTGCTCGACATCCCCGGCACGACGCCGGCCGGCCACGTCGGCTACCGCGTCCAGTACGTGCCGTCGCTGATCCAGGACGGCTCGGGCCGGACGATCCCGGTGAACGGCGGCGCGATCCTGGAGATCGTGGTCGTGGCGCCGTCCTACGACCCGTCGACCGGTGCGCCGGTGTACCCGGCGAAGGCCGGCCAGTCACTGCCCGGCGTCAACCTCACCGGCTACCGCACCTTCAAGGACGCCAAGTTCGGCGGCAGCTTCGAGGGCCAGAGCCAGGTCGGCCTGGGCGTGCGGGCCCGACTGCCCTTCCGGGTCTTCCAGTTGGACAACCGGCTGGTGATCGACGTGGCGCACAGCTGGAACGCCACCTCCTGAGCCGTACGGGCACGGCACGGATGAACACGGGGCTCCCCGGCCGGGTGCGGACCCGGCCGGGGAGCGTTCGCGCGGTTACGGGAAGGCGACCAGGTTCGCCACGTTCGACGAGGAGTTGGACGGGCCCCCGGTCGAGTCGATCACGTGGTTGATGGTGCCGGTGCCGCCCAGCGACACGGTCACCATGTCGTGGAAGCGCACCCCGGAGCGGTTCGGCACCTCGAAGGCGTGCTCGGCCACCACGGACGGGTTGGCGCTGAAGTAGCAGTAGCTGCCCAGCCCCCACGCCTCGTGGCTGGTCACCGAGTCGGCGACCTTGTACGCCGCGTAGCCGCGGGTCGAGCCGTTCGTCCAGGCGGCCTGGTTCGGCGGGTCGTACGGCATCTCGTTCTGGAAGAAGTACGTCCGGCCGCCGTTGCCGTTCCAGACCACCTGGGTCTGCTGGTAGTGCTCGACGAACAGGCCGTACATGGTGACGTTGTTGCCGTTGACGGTCAGGCCGTTGGCGGCGGTGTTGCTCGTCCAGCCGACGCCGTTGCCGTGGTCCGCGCGCCAGATCCACATGTGGTCGCCGATCACGTTGTTGCTGTTCACCACCAGCGACTGGGTGGCCCGGCCGACGCCCGCGCCGCCGACCCGGAAGAACACGTCGTGCAGCGAGGTCGGGTCCGCCGAGTGGTCGGCGGCGGATCCGGCCGGGCCGACCTGCATCAGCATCGCGGAGTTGGTGGTGCCGGCGTCGATCAGCAGACCGGCCACCTTCACCCCGTCCACGTCGGCGACGGTCATCGCGGTGACCCCGTTGTCCGGGACGAGGGTGGCCAGGCCCAGGCCCAGCACCACGGTGTCCGCCCGGGTCACGTTGATCGCCCGGTCGAGGTGGTACACGCCCGGCGTGAACAGCAGGTTCTTGCCCTGGCCGAGCGCCGCGTTGATGTCGGTGGCGGTGGCGCCCGGCTTGACGACGAAGAACTGGTCGATCGGCAGCGAGCCGCCCTGCTGCGCCCCGCCGGCCCAGGTGGTGCCGCTGCTGTTGTTGCGCAGCGCCGGGACGAACACCTTGTAGGCGCCGGCCGGGTCCACGTACAGGAAGGGCTTCTCGCGGACCACCGGGGTCTGGCCGACGGTGGTGTACGGCGGGTTGGGGAAGGAGTTCGCCGGGGCGTTGACGTCGCCGACGAAGACCATGTTCCAGTTGGAGCCCGTCCAGCTGCCCCACTGGGCGTTCCGGGAGAGCCACTGCTGCTGGGAGCCGGAGCGCACCTGGCCGTCGATCTTCGAGTCGGCGATGAAGCCGCCGCTCGACCAGCCGCCGTCGTCCAGCTGCAGGTTGCCGCGGACGTGCATCCGGCGGTACGGCGCGGCCTGCGAGACGGCCCATCGGTCGGTGCCGCCGGTCGGGTTGACCGACAGGTTCTCGGCGGAGCGCCAGAAGTTCTGGGTGGCGTTGCCCTGGAACCAGTCGGCCTCGGCGTGCACGGCGCCGTTGATGGTCACGTCGTCGGGGGAGAGGCCGAGTCCGGCGACCTGGGTGTAGAAGCCGACGTTGGCGTCCACGCTGTAGCTGCCGGGCTTGAACAGCAGGGCCTGGCGCTGGGCGCCGAACTGGTTGGACTCCTGCTGCGAGAAGACCGAGTTCAGCTTGGCCTGGATCGTCGAGGCGGGCATCGACGGGTCGAAGACCGCCACGTTGGGCCCGAAGTCCGGAGTGCCGGGCGGGTTCTGGCTGCCGCTGCCGAAGGAGAAGGACTGCGCGGCGGTGCCGTTGCAGGTCCACTGCTGGAGCTGGACGGCGTCCGCGGTGGAGGCGCTCGGCACGTCCAGGCACTTGCCGCTGTTGCGGTTGACGAAGTGGTAGGCGCCGCCGGCCTCGGCGACCGCCTGCCACTGCTGGTTGGGGCCGCCGCCGTACGCCCAGAGCTGGATCCTCGCACCGTCCGCGGTGGAGACGTCGGTGACGTCGAGGACCTTGCTGGTGTCGTTCTGGGCGTTGATCCGGACGTAGCCGCCACCGGCGTCCTGGAACTGCCACTGCTGGGCGCCGCCGCGGACGGCGAGCCGGCCGCCGGGGGCGAGCCGTCCGGCCGCCAGCCCGAAGAACTCCTGGCTGTGTGCGGCCCGGCCGGTGTCGCCGTGCGGCACGGGCAGGTCGGAGACGATGACGTCGAAGCGCGGGCGGCCGGTGCGCCCGGTGCGGCGCAGCCAGGCGATCGGTTCGGCGTGCACCACCCGCACCCGGGGGTCGTCGTAGGCGTGCCCGGTGAGGGCGGCGAGGGCGGGGTCGCGGCGGACGAGGGCGGTGAGTGCCGCGTCCGGTTCCACCACCACGACCTCGCGGACGGCGGAGTGCCGCAGCACCTCGCGGACGGCGGGGCCGCCGCCGCCCAGGACCAGGACCCGGCCGTTGGGCGTGCCGGCGAGCGCGGGGTGGACGAGCGCCTCGCTGTCCCGGTACTCGTCCGGGCCGCAGACGGCCAGCCGGCCGCCGACGAAGAGCTCCAGCGGTGCGGTGGTGCCGGGGCCGCCCGCGAGCACGATCTCCTGGTCGCGGCCGGCCACCGCCAGGCGGACCTGCGCCCCGTACAGGGCCTGTCGGGCGGCGCGCTCGATCGCGCCGGTGAACGCGGCGGCGCAGGCCAGGACGGCGAGGATCAGTCCGCAGCCGGCCCAGAGCAACAGCCGGGCCCGCGGCGGCGGCTCCTCGCGGAACAGCCACAGCACCACGGCCGCGCCGGCCACCGCGTTGACCGCTCCGGTGGCGAGCGCGCCGGCGGCCGGGCCGAGGGCGGGCAGCAGCAGGAAGGGGAAGGCCAGCCCGCCGATCAGCGCACCGACGTAGTCGGCGGCGAACAGGTCGGCGACCGCCCGCCCGGCGTGTTCCCGGCGGATCCGCTGGACGAGGGTCATCAGCAGCGGGATCTCGGCGCCGATCAGCACCCCGATCAGGAAGGTGGTGCCGGTCAGGCCGGCGGCGGCCGTCCGGTGGCCGTCCAGCCAGGCCCAGCAGGAGTACAGCGCGAGCACCGACAGCCCGCCGGTGAGGGCCAGCCCGCACTCCACCAGGGCGAAGGCGGTGGCGGGGCGGCGGGCCAGCCGTTTGGCGAGCAGCGAGCCGACGCCCATCGCGAAGACCATCACCGACAGCACCAGGGAGGTCTGGGTGACCGAGTCGCCGAGCAGGGTCTGCCCGACGGCGACGAGTTCCAGTTCGTAGACGAGGCCGCAGGCGGCGCAGACGAAGGCGGCCAGCAGGACCAGCGGCCGGGCCAGTCGTCCGCGCACGCCGGGCGGGGCGGCACCGCCGGTCCACGGCCGGGCGACGGCCCGGACGCGGGGTGCTTCGGCGCGGCCGTCGAGGCCCGGCCGAGCGGGTGGATCCGCCGGACGGTTGATCATGCGCAAACGCTAGCGACATCCACCGGCCGTGGCGGCACCCGTTGGAAGGACGCCGCACCAGATGGAATTGACGGTTCGTCGGCGTTCCGGTCGGGCGCTGCTCCGTTCGCGTGAATCACCCGGCCTCGGCCGCCCAGCCGGCGCCCTGCAGCACCAGGGCGGAGCGGGTGCACACCAGTCGGCCCTCCTGCGGGTAGGCGTGCCAGGTGCGCCAGAGGACCCGCCGCTCCTCGCACTGCGCGACCAGGGCGGTGAAGGCGCAGGGGTCGCCGGGGAAGATGCCCGCCAGGCCGTGCGGGTGTTCGGCGACCAGGGCCAGCAGTTCCTGGGCCCGGGCGGCGAAGGTGTGCGCGGGCAACTCCTCGATCCGGGCCGCGAACTCGTACTCCCAGCCCGCCACGCGTTCCGCCACCCGGGCGGGCAGCGGGGTGCGGCGGCCGGGCAGGCAGGCCACGGTCTCCAGGCAGTCGCCGGGTCCGGCGGCCACCACGACCTGGTGCGAGGCCCCGAGCAGGCGCAGTTGCAGGGTGGCCGTGCCGACCCCGGCCGTGCCGTCGGCGGGGGCGTCGAAGCTCAGCTCCCGCACGGCCAGCGCGGGCAGCGGCTCGCCGCCCAACTGCCAGGCGAGGTCGCCGGCGCGGGTGTCCGTGTACGAGGTCTGCAGTGTGGTGAGCATGCTCCGCTCCGCGTTTCGAACTCCGTAACGCGCCCGCCGTCAGCGTCCGACTCCACCGACGGGCCGGCGTTCGAGGCTGTGCGGTCCAGGACGCGGCCGACCGTGGAAGGAAGGATTCCGGCTGGAGACTCAGCAGCAGAGAAGCACGAATTCTGCGGGTCCGTCGGGGATTTACCCATCCTCGACCAGCATTCACCGTTCCGGGTGGAGCGGCCGGAGCACCCCGCTCATTCGGGGTGTCGACTCTGCGAACCGTGTTCCCATGCACCCGCGTACGCGCCGTCCGCGCCGGGGGTGCGCCCCGCGTACCCGCTCACCCGTTCGGCCTCCGGGGACCGGGCCGTCGGACCAGGTCCCCCGGAGGCGGCGCTCAGAGGCGGCGCAGCCGTTCGACCGCCTCCCGGAGCACCTGGTCGCGCTTGCAGAAGGTGAAGCGGACGAGGGAGCGGCCCTCGTCGGTGTTGTCGTAGAAGACGGCGTTGGGGATGGCGACCACGCCGCAGCGCTCGGGGAGGGAGCGGCAGAAGTCGGCGCCGTCCTTCTCGCCGAGCGGGGTGATGTCGGTGGTGATGAAGTACGTGCCCTCGGGGACGAAGACCCGGAACCCGGCCTCGGCGAGCCCGTCGGCGAGCAGGTCGCGCTTGCGGAGCAGGTCGGCGCGGAAGCCGTCGAAGTACTCGTCGGGCAGCCGCAGGGCCTCGGCCACCGCGTACTGGAAGGGGCCGGCCGAAACGTACGTCAGGTACTGCTTGGCGGTGCGGACGGCGGCCACCAGTTCGGGGCTGCCGGTCACCCAGCCGACCTTCCAGCCGGTGAAGGAGAAGGTCTTGCCGGCCGAGGAGATCGAGACGGTGCGCTCGCGCATCCCCGGCAGCGCGGCGAGCGGGTGGTGCCCGCCGCTGAACACCAGGTGCTCGTAGACCTCGTCGGTGACCACCAACAGGTCGTGCTCGACCGCGAGTTCGGCGATGGCGCGCAGCTCGTCGGCGTTCAGGACGAGGCCGGTGGGGTTGTGCGGGGTGTTGATCAGCAGCAGCCGGGTGCGCGGGGTGATCAGGGCGCGCAGCTCGTCCAGGTCCGGCCGGAAGGCCGGCGGGCGCAGGGTGAGCGGCACCCGGACGGCCCCGGCCATGGCGATGCAGGCGGCGTAGGAGTCGTAGAAGGGCTCGAAGGCGATCACCTCGTCGCCGGGTTCCAGCAGGGCCAGCAGTGCGGCGGCGATGGCCTCGGTGGCGCCGGCGGTCACCAGGACCTCGGTGTCCGGGTCGTAGGTGAGGCCGTGGAAGCGCTGCTGGTGCTCGGCGACCGCGGTGCGCAGCTCGGGGATGCCGGGGCCGGGCGGGTACTGGTTGCCGCGGCCCTCGCGCAGGGCCCGGACCGCCGCCTCACGGACTTCCTCGGGCCCGTCGGTGTCGGGGAAGCCCTGCCCGAGGTTGATCGAGCCGGTCGCCGTGGCCAGGGCGGACATCTCCGCGAAGATCGTGGTGCCGAGGCCGTTCAGGCGGCGGTTGAGCAGGGGCCGGGCTTCCATGGGGTCTCCAGCGGTGTCGTCGGCGGCTGCGCCCACCGTAGTGCCCGGACCGGGCGCTTCCCAGGGGCCGCCGGGGCCGACGCGCGGGCGGCCGGAGGACGGGTCGGGCCCGCACCCCGGCGTACCGGAGTGCGGGCCCGACCGCGGACCTGGCGGGATCAGGCGTCCTCGCCGCCGTCCTCGGGCTTGTCGCCCTCCTCGATGTCGCCCTGGAGGCCGAGGCGCTCGATCATCCACTGCTCGAAGCCGACCGAGGCCTGGGTCCAGTTCGCGGTGGTGGTCACGAAGTACTCCAGGCTCACACCGGTGCCGACGATCATCTGGGACTCGCCGATCAGGCGGACGACGCCGTCCTCGTGGGTGTGGGTGTAGACCTTCGGCCAGAGGGTCTCGCGGTTCCACTCGTCGACGAGGTCGAGGATCTCGCCCTTGCGCTCCAGCTCGTACGCGCGGTCGTAGAAGGCGCGGACCGCGAAGAGCTCCTTCTGGTCGCCGCGGAACATGTAGTAGACGCGGAAGCCCTCCCAGGGAGCGGTGAGGTCACCGTCATCGTCGACGACGTGCTTCAGCTGCATCTGGTCGAGCAGCTGGGCGACCAGGTTCTGGTCCGGCACGATCACCGGCGGAGGGCCGGCCGGGGCGCCGCCGGGCTGGCCGCCCTGCGGCGGCTGGGGCGCGCCGAACGACGGGATGGACGACGGGTCGATGCTCATGGGGTCCTCAATCTCACAGCACGGGGAGTGGTCGGCGATGAGAGACCGCCTCCATGTCCCATCCTGCCTCATCCGGGCCCGCGGGCACAGGGCCTCCCGGGCGGCGGCGGGGCGGTCCGCCGCCGAACGGTCGCCCTGGTCAGAAGATCTGCAGCCAGCGCACGGTGCCCTCCGCGCCGTTGTCGTAGTAGTGGTCGTCCTCCCAGGTCCACGGGTCCAGGTGGCGGGTCACCCCGCCGTTCACGCTGGTGTAGTAATACAGCAGGTTGTTGCCGGAGTAGATGTTGTCGACCTTGTAGATGGTCACGTCGGCGTAGCCCGCGTTGGCGAAGCACAGGTGCCCGGACCACCCGTAGTTGTAGATGTTGACGAAGTCCGTCCGTCCGTTGCAGCTGACCCGGTTGATCGCCGAGGCCCCGGTCGCGGGCAGGGCGAGGACGAGGGCCGCTGCGGCCGCCGCAGTGAGGGCGGCCTGCTTCCATCGGCGTGTCATTGCGGTCACCGTTCCTGTGCGGGGCCGGACGGGCCGGCCGACGGTCGTGGCGGACGGGAGTTTGGCAACCGTCCCGTCGGCCGGGCCAGGTGGTTGTCAGGACGTTGAACGGCAGAACGACCGGTCGGTACGGACAAACCAGATTCTTGAGTGATTCATGTCACGCGATGGCGGATCGGAACGCGTTGCCGCCCGCCACGGCGGCGGTTAGTTTGCGGTGCAACCCTCCCGGCGGCGACAAGTGCGGCCGCCGGACGTCCGGTTGGGTGCGTCGACTGACGAGGAGTCGTACGGTGGGGGATTTCGGGGCGGGGGCGCCGCAGGACCGGTTGGGGACACTGCTGCGCAGCATCCGGCTGGACCGGGGGATGACCCAGGAGGAACTGGGTGCGGCGTCCGGCATGAGCGTGCGGTCCATCCGCGATCTGGAACGCGGGGTCTCCTGCCCGCGGATCTCGACGCTGCGGCTGCTCGCGCACACCTGGCAGCTGTCGGAGGCCCAGCGGGCCGAGCTGCACCGGCTGGCCCGGGCCAAACGCGACGGCGCGGGAGACACCCGGGGGAGCGGGGCACGACCGTGAGGGCGGCCGCCGGGCGGCGGTCCGCCGCGGCGGTGCTGGCGCTGCTCGCGCTCGTCGGCTGCGGCGCGGGAGGGGACGGCACGCCCGCCCCGGCGCTCACCCCGCCGGCCCTCGGAGCACCCACCGCCCCGCCGTCGGGGCGCGAGGGGATGCTGGCCCTGCCGCTGTCGGCGTACGGGTCGGACCGCGAGCAGAACGCCCGCCGGGAGCAGGCCGTCCGCGCGCTGACCGCCGACTGCATGCACGCGGCCGGCTGGGCGGGGTTCACCGGGGACGACGCGCTGGACAGCGGCGGCGAGGTCCCCGACGCGTCGGCGCTGCCGGCCGGGGCCTTCGGCTACCTGCGGGCCGAGGTGGCCGCCGTCCAGGGCTTCCACGGCCCGACCGCGGCGGCCCCGGTGCGCACGCCGAGGCCGCCGGCCTCCGAGGCGGAGGGCACGGCGGCCCAGGGGTGCGTGAAGAAGGCGCTGACCGCCGTCCGGCCGGCCGACACCGCCGGGTCCGAGCTGGTGGACGCGCTGTTCGGGCGGTCGCTGGAGGCGACCGGCCGGGACGCCCGGGTGGTCGCGGCCACCCGGGCGTGGTCGGCCTGCATGCGGGACGCGGGTTTCGCCGACACCACCCCGGACGGCCTGGTCGCCCGCTACCACGGCCCCGGCCGGCCGACCGCCGAGGAACTGGCCGCGGCCACCGCGGACGAGCGCTGCACCGCGGCCGGCAACCTGGCCGGGATCTGGTTCGCCGCCCTGGCCGGCTACCAGCGGCAGCTGATCGACGCCAACCAGGAGCGGCTGGCGGCCTACCGGAAGTCGGTCGCCGAGCAGGCGGCGCAGCTCGGCCGGGTCGTCGGCGCCTGACCCGGGCCGGCCGGGGCGGGCCCCGGCCGGCGGCGGATCACTTGACCAGCGAGGGCTTCGGCCCGACCGAGAGCCGGTCGTGCTCCTCGTCCCGGTCGACCAGCACGGTGTCGCCGTCGTGCACCCGGCCGGAGAGGATCTCCTTCGCCAGCCGGTCGCCGATCGCCGACTGCACCAGGCGGCGCAGCGGCCGGGCGCCGTAGGCCGGGTCGTAGCCGGTGAGGGCCAGCCAGTCCCGGGCGGCCGGGGTGACCTCCAGGCTGAGCCGGCGGTCGCGCAGCCGGTCGGCGAGCCGGGACACCTGCAGGTCGACGATCCGGCTGAGCTCGTCGGTGCCCAGCGGCTCGAAGACCACGATGTCGTCCAGGCGGTTGAGGAACTCCGGCTTGAAGGCGGTGCGGACCGTCTCCAGAACGAGCTCCTTCTTGCGCTCCTCCGGCGTGGCCGGGTCGACCAGGAACTGGCTGCCCAGGTTCGAGGTCAGGATCAGGATCGCGTTCCGGAAGTCGACCGTGCGGCCCTGGCCGTCGGTGAGCCGGCCGTCGTCCAGCACCTGCAGCAGGACGTCGAAGACCTCGGGGTGGGCCTTCTCCACCTCGTCCAGCAGCACCACGCT
>NZ_JBEYFP010000156.1:0-11371 GCF_040634455.1 Kitasatospora sp. NPDC007106 | reverse complement strand
CACGCCGTCCTGCCCGCCCGGGACGGCTGGGCGGCGGAGGGCGCCGGGACGACGGGCGGCCGCTCGGCGGACGCCGCACACACCTTCACCGTCACCACCCGCGCCGAGTTGGCGAAGGCACTGGCCGCCGGGCCCGCGGGCGCACCTCGGATCATCCGGGTCAAGGGCGTGATCGACGCCAACACCGACGACACCGGCCGGGCGCTCGGCTGCGCCGACTACGCGGCCGGCACCGGCTATTCGGACGCCGCGTACGCCAAGGCCTACGACCCCGCCGTCTGGGGCCGGACGAAGCTGCCCTCCGGCCGACAGGAGGACGCCCGCCGGGCCGCGCAGGCCAGGCAGGCCGCCCGGGTCGTCCTCGGCGTCCCCTCGCACACCACGATCGTCGGCGTGCCGGGCACCGGCGCCGGGATCACCGGCGGCAACCTGACGGTGAAGAACGCCCAGGACGTGATCGTCCGCAACCTCGCCCTCACCGACGTCCGCGACTGCTTCCCGCAGTGGGACCCGACGGACGGCCCGACCGGCAACTGGAACTCGGCCTACGACGCCGTCTCGCTGCGCGGTGCCACGCACGTCTGGATCGACCACGACACCTTCTCCGACGCGCCCCACCTCGACGCGGCCAACCCGACCCGGTTCGGCCGCGAGTACCAGGTCCACGACGGCGCGCTGGACATCACCAACGGCTCCGACCTGGTGACCGCCTCCTACAACCGCTTCGCCGACCACGACAAGACGATGCTGATCGGCAGCAGCGACAAGGACACCGGACTGCGGGTCACCCTGCACCACAACGTCTTCCAGGGCGTCGTGCAGCGCGCCCCGCTCGCCCGGGTCGGGCAGATCCACCTCTACGACAACTACTACGACACCGCGCCGCTCGACGGCTACGCGCACGGCTACAGCGTCAACTCCCGGGCCGGCGCGCAGATCGTGGCGGAGAACAACCACTGGCGGCTGTCGGCCGACCGGAAGGTCTCCCAACTGCTCAGCGGCGACGGCACCGGGGCGTTCGCGGGCAGGGGCAACCTGGTCGACGGCGCGGCGGCCGACCTGGTCGCCGCGTACAACGCCGCCAACACCAAGAAGATCAGGCCGACCGCCTCCTGGCGGCCGGCCCTCTCCGCCGGGCTGGAGCCCGCCGCCGCGCTGCCGGACCGGCTGCCGAAGCAGGCCGGCGCCGGCGTGCTCACCGAGAACGGCACCGCCGCCCCGGCCACCGGCCGGGTCCTGACGGTCGCCGCGGACGGCTCCGCCGCGCACCGGACTGTGCAGTCCGCGGTCGACGCCGCCGCACCCGGGGACACCGTGCTGATCGCCCGCGGCACCTACCGCGAGACGGTGAACGTCCCGGCCGCCAAGAAGGGCCTGACGCTCAAGGGCGCCACCGGCAACGCCGAGGACGTCGTCCTCGCGTACGACAACGCGGCCGGCACCCCGAAGCCCGGCGGCGGCACCTACGGCACCGAGGGCAGCGCCACCCTCACCGTCTCCGCCGACGGCACCACCGTCACCGGCCTCACCGTGCAGAACACCTTCGAGCGGTCCGCCCACCCGGGCACCACCGCCACCCAGGCCGTCGCCCTGGCCGCCCGCGGCGACCGCCAGCAGTACCTGAACTCCCGCTTCATCGGCCACCAGGACACCGTCCTCAACTGGGCGCCCGCCGCCACCGGCCAGTACCGGCAGTACTTCCGCCACTGCTTCGTCGCGGGCGACGTGGACTTCCTCTTCGGCAACGCGACCGCCGTCTACGACCACGTGAACATCACCCTGCGGGACCGCGGCGCCGCCGCCGGCGGCAGCAACGGCTACCTCGCCGCGCCCGACACCGACGCCGCGAAGCCGTACGGGATCCTCGTCACCGACAGCACGATCAGCAGCACCGCCGCGCCCGGCACCTTCCACCTCGGCCGGCCCTGGCGCACCGGGCCGACCGCGGTCGGGCAGTTCGTCGTCCGCAACACCGTGCTGCCCGCGGCGGTCAAGAAGGCGCCGTGGACGGACATGCACGGGTACTCCTGGCGGTCCGCCCGCTTCGCCGAGTACGCCAACACCGGGCCCGGGGCCGGCGCCGGCGCGGACCGCCCGCAGCTGACCGCCGCTCAGGCCGCCTCCCACACGGCGCGCGCCTACCTGGCCGGCACCGACGGCTGGAACCCGGTCGGCTGACCCGCAGGAAGAAAACCCGCCGCCCGCGGCAACCTCCCCGCGGGCGGCGGCAACAGGGAGTCGGACAGCAGGACGGCGGACCGTCGGCCCCGCTGTCGGGACGGCCCGTCGATGCCGGGACACGTCCCCTCCCCGTACCGGTAGTTGCCAAGGAGTCATGAGACGTGAGCAAGCGAGCGATACGCCCCAAGCGCGGCAGGATCGCGGCCCTCGGCGGCACGGCCGCCCTGCTGGCCGCCGGCATCGCGGGCGGCCTGTGGGCGGGCGCGGACGCCGCCGCCCCCGCCCCGGCGGCCGGGTCCTCCTACACCCTGGTGAGCGCCGCCGGCGGACTCTGCCTGCAGGCGCCCGCCCCGGCCGCCGGCACCCAACTGGTCCAGCAGGACTGCGGCGCGGGCGGCGAGACCTGGCGGCTGACCGCCGACGGCAGCGGCTACCGGCTGGTCGAGACCGCCGGCGGCCGCTGTGCGGGCGTCCGGGACGCCAGGACGGGCGCCGGCGCCGCCGTCCAGACGGAGGACTGCGACCCGGCGGCCGCCTCCCAGCGCTGGACCCTGACGGCCGTCGAGGGCGGCCACCGGGTGGTCAACGCCGCCAGCGGCAAGTGCCTGGCGGTGAAGGACGGTTCGACCGCGGCCGGCACCCCGGTGCAGCAGAACTCCTGCGACTCGGCGCCCGCCAAACGCTGGACCTTCAAGCCCGCCGCCGCCACCCCGGCCCCCACCGCGAGCACCCCGACCACCACGGCCACGGCCACCCCGAAGCCCACCGCCACCGCGAAGCCCACCGCCACCGCGAAGCCCACCGCGACGGCCACGCCCGCCCCGACCGCCACCGCGACGGGCGGCACCGGCACGGCGATCCCGGCCTGGCCGACCCCGCAGGGCGCCGACGTGCCGCTGGCCGCCACCCAGAAGGTCGCCAAGCTTTTCGACGGCGGCGGCCGCCGCTACGTCGGCAAGGGCGCGCTGGGCAGCGGCAGCCAGTCCGAGAACCAGCCCGCCATGTTCGAACTCGCCGACGGCGCCGTGCTGCAGAACGTGATCCTCGGCGACCCGGCCGCCGACGGCGTGCACTGCAGCGGCAGCTGCACCCTGCGCAACGTCTGGTGGGAGAACGTCGGCGAGGACGCCGCCACCTTCAAGGGCACCTCCGCCTCCCAGGTGATGACCGTGGACGGCGGCGGCGCGCGCGGCGCGGCCGACAAGGTCTTCCAGCACAACGGCCCCGGCACCTTCGTCGTCAGGAACTTCCGGGTGGAGGACTTCGGCAAGCTCTACCGCTCCTGCGGCAACTGCAAGACGCAGTACCCCCGCCACGTGGTGATCGACAACGTGATCGCCACCGCGCCCGGCAAGAAGATCGTCGGCATCAACGCCAACCTGGGCGACACCGCCACGATCACCCGGCTCACCGTGGTCGGCGACAGCAGCCGGAAGATCACCGTCTGCCAGCGCTACACCGGCGTCACCTCGGGCGAGCCCAAGGAGGCGGGCAGCGGCCCGGACGGCACCAACTGCCGCTACACGCCCGGCGATGTGACCTACAAGCCCTGACCCCCGGGCCCGCCCCGGCGGCCGCACGGACGCGTTCGGCGTTCCTGTGGCGGCCGGGGCGGCCGCGCCGATACGGTGTCCGCCATGGGGTTGGGATCTTGGTGGCGCGGCTCCGGCGCGGCCACCCGCAGGCAGCCGGGCGACACCGCCCTGCTCTCCGAGCAGGCCGTCCTCGCCGCGGTGGCCGAACGGTTGACGGAACTCGGCGGCGACACCTGGACGGTCGACGGCTCCCTGGTCACCGGCCCCGGCGGCACCGCCGTCGCGGTCGGCGCCCGGCACGGCGAGGGCCCGGCCCACCTCGATCTGACCGTCCTGCTGGACGCCGGACGGCCGCAGGAGCGCAGGGTGCAGGACTGCCTGGCCGGTGTCGAGGCCGACAGCGGGCCCGCGCTGCGCCGCGCGGTCGAGGTCTGGGCCTCCACCACCGGCCTGGCCCTGCTCGAACTCCTCGCCCACAACGGCCGGTTCGCCGGCCACCTGCACCCGGACGACGCGGACGCGCTGCCCGGCTGGCACGCCGTGCACGGCGGCATCGCCGGCTGGGGCACCGGCGACCGGCACGGCGCCGTCCAGGACTGGATGCTCGCCCGGCCGCTGCTGCCGCAGCTCGCCCCGGCGTTCCCGGACGGCTTCGACCGGGACCGCCCGACCGGTCTGTCGCTGCTGTTCGGCAGCGGGGCCGGCCGGGAGAGCGCCGAGGTGCGGGTGAACGGCGCACCGCACGAGGTGGCCTCGAAGGCGCTGCTGGCCCTGGACTGGCCGCGGGTCGCCGAGGGCACCGCCTTCGCCCGGACCTTCGTCCTGCTGACCCGGCCCCAGGACGGCTGACCGGAGGGCGGCGTCCCGCCCGCGGGTCCAGGGGACGGGAGCCTGCTTCACGGGGCGGTCGGGCAGCCGGACCGGGCCCGGGAACGCCGATCAGGGGCCCCGTGCGTCCCTCGTGGGGGTGACCGTGACCTTCGAGGACGCGCCCCGGGGAAGGCGCGGCCCGGTGTTCAGACCAGCGGGTAGACGTGCGCGCCGGCCGGCCCCGGGTAACCGGGCAGCCAGCGGGCCAGCACCAGCCCGGACGGGTGGAACATCGGCTCGGGCAGCGCGTCCACCGGGACCCGCTCCCAACCCGCGCAGCTGTGCGGCTCGGTGACGACCGCGGGCGCGTCGCTCGGCGGGGCGAGGACGGCCGCGGTCAGCCGGGGTCGTCCGAGCTCGTGGTCGAGCAGCACGGCCAGCACCCGCATCGCGGCCGCGGGCAGCACGATGCCGGTCTCCTCGGCGAGTTCACGGGCGGCGGCCTCCTCGAAGGACTCGCCGGTGCCGTCGACCTTGCCGCCGGGCAGGCTCCAGGTCGGCGGCTCGCCCGCGGTGGTGCGCCGTCCGATCAGCACCCGGCCGTCGGTGGTGGGCACGATGACCCCCGCACCGATGATCGGGCCGCCGCCGGCCTGCCTGCCACCGGCCACCGGGCCGATGGCCGTCACCAGGCGGCCTTGGAGTAGTCCTTGAGGAAGCAGCCGTACAGGTCCTCGCCGAGCTCGCCGCGGACGATCGGGTCGTAGACCCGGGCCGCGCCGTCGACCAGGTCGAGCGGGGCGTGGAAGCCCTCGTCGTGCAGCCGCATCTTGTCGGGGTGCGGCCGCTCGTCGGTGATCCAGCCGGTGTCGACGCTGGTCATCAGGATGCCGTCGGTCCGGTACATCTCCTCGGCGCTGGTGCGGGTGAGCATGTTCAGCGCGGCCTTGGCCATGTTGGTGTGCGGGTGGCCGGCGCCCTTGTAGCCGCGGCTGAACACGCCCTCCATGGCGGAGACGTTGACGATGTACTTGCGCCGCGCGGGGGAGGCGGCCATCACCGGCCGGAGCCGGCTGATCAGGATGAACGGCGCGGTGGAGTTGCAGAGCTGCACCTCCAGCAGCTCCATCGGGCCGACCTCGTCGACGGTCTGCACCCAGCTGTTGGTGGAGGCGAGGTCCGGCACCAGGCCGCCGGCGTCGATCGCGGTGCCGGCCTCGATCCGGGCCGGCGAGGCGGAGCCGCTGACCAGGGCGAGGGCGGTGACGTCCTCGGCGCTGATCCGCTCGCTCTCGCCGGAGGCCTGGCCGGGCAGTGCCGGCAGGTCCACGTTGCCGCTGCCGAAGCGCCCGATCACGGTCGACGGGGGCAGTACACCGGCCGGCAGCGGGGCCGACTCGGCGGCCACCAGCTCGCGGTACGACTCCGGCGGGCGGCGGACGGTCTGCGCCGCGTTGTTGATCAGGATGTCCAGCGGGCCGTCGGCGGCGACCTCGTCGGCCAGCGCCATCACCTGGGCCGGGTCGCGCAGGTCGATGCCGACGATCTTCAGCCGGTCGATCCACCGGTCGCTGTCCGGCATCGCCTTGAAGCGGCGGATCGCGTCGTTGGGGAAGCGGGTGGTGATGGTGGTGTGCGCGCCGTCCCGCAGCAGGCAGAGCGCGATGTACATGCCGATCTTGGCGCGGCCGCCGGTGAGCAGGGCGCGCCGCCCGGTGAGGTCGGCGCGGGCGCCGCGGCGGGCGTGGTTGAGCGCCGCGCAGTTGCGGCACAGCTGGTGGTAGAAGGCGTCGACCTCGACGTACCGCTGCTTGCAGGTGTAGCAGGAGCGGGGGCGCTCGAGTATCCCGGCGATCTCGGTGGTGGTCTCGGTGGTCAGGCCGAAGGCGCCGGCCGTCTCGTCGTCGATCCGGCCGGGTGCGCCGGTCGCCGTCCGCGAGGTGACCAGCCGGTCGTTGGCGGTCTTGCGGGCGCGGGTCTCCTGGCGGCGGCGCTGCTTGAGCGTGCGGAAGATGCCGCCGACCGCCTGGCGGACGGTGATCGCGTCCGGGTGGTCCACGTGCAGGGTGTCGAGTTCGGCGAGCACGTCCAGGCACAGGGCCAGGCGCTCGGGGTCGATGCCCGGGCCGAAGTCGATGTCCTGCTCGTCGTGCTGCTGGATCTGGGTCTGGGTGTCCGGGCCCGCCGTCATGCCTGCTGCTGCTTCCCTCGGTGTGCCGCCTGTACCGGCGAATGCTACGGGAGCCTGCCGAGCCGGAGCGAAAAGTAATACCTGCATCTGCCTTGTGGTGGTTACCTGCCCTCGCTAGCGTAAGAGATGAACAGCTCATCCGGCCGTTACCGACGGGAGTGGGGCATGACGACCTGGCACGACTGGCAGCGCAGCTGGGACCGCCAGCAGGAGTGGTACCTGCCCGACCGCGAGGAGCGGTTCCGGGTGATGCTCGACCTGGTCGAGGCGGTGGCCGGCCCGGCGCCGCGCGTCCTCGACCTGGCCTGCGGCACCGGCTCGATCAGCGCACGGCTGCTCGCCCGGCTGCCCGGGGCGGTCTCGGTCGGCGTGGACGTCGACCCCGCGCTGCTCGCGATCGCCCGCGGCCACTTCGCCCACGAGCCGCGCCTCACCCTCGTCACCGCCGACCTGAACGACCCCGGCTGGGCGAAGCTGCTGCCGGACGGCGGCGCGTTCGACGCGGTGCTCACCTCGACCGCCCTGCACTGGCTCGGCAGCGACGCCCTGGTGCGGCTGTACGGCGACCTCGCGGGGCTGGTCCGGCCCGGCGGCCTGTTCGTCAACGCCGACCACATGCCGCAGCCGGACACCCCCCTGCTGAACGCCGCCGACCGGGCCCGGCAGCACGCCCGCCAGGAACGTGAGCGCGCCGAGGGCGTCCTCGACTGGGCCGCCTGGTGGCGGGCGGCCGCCGACGACCCGGCACTCGCCGAGGCCGTCGCGGCCCGTTTCGCGATCCACGGCGACCACGCCGACGGCGAGAGCCACCCCGCCGAGTGGCACACCGCCCGGCTGGTCGGGGCCGGCTTCCGCGAGGCCGGGGTGGCCTGGCGCTCGGTCAGTGACGCCCTGGTCGCGGCGGTGCGCTGACCGGCAGCGCGTCGAGCTCGATCCCGAAGTGTTCGCGGTACGCGGCGAGCGCCTGCTCCCCGGTCAGCTGCTCCTCGCTGCGTGAGCCGTCCGCGCCGGTGCGGATCAGCCGGGTGCCGGCGAGGGTGATCCTGCCCTCGCCGGTCAGCCGCGAGCAGGTGGTGGACCGGGTGAAGTGCGACTCGGGCGAGGTCGCCTGCCACCAGCAGGTCGGGCCGAAGTCGGCCAGCGCGTACGGCCGCAGGTCCAGCCGGTACTGCGGCTCGCCGTCCATCAGCACGTCCAGCTCCGCGCCGTGCGGCCGCAGCGTGAACCGGCCGGCGGGGTCGGACTGCTCGCCGCGCCCGTCCAGCCGCAACGGATGGTGGCTGAACCGACCGAAGCCGACGTCCACCAGCCACGGCTCGTCCAGCAGGACCCGCAGCGCCATGTGGTCGAAGGGCGGCCCGGGCCGGCCGTCCCGGCCGAACACCCGCCCGGCGAGCAGCTCCACCCGGTGGCCGAGCGCCGTGAGCAGGCCGGCGAAGGCGCCGTTGAGCTCGTAGCAGAAGCCGCCGCGGCGGCGCTCCACCAGCTTCTCCCAGAGCGCCCGTTCGGTCAGCACGATCGGCTCGCCGCGGGCCACGCTCAGCGTCTCGAACGGCACGGCGTGCAGGTGCGCGAGCTGCAGGGCGCGCAGCGCCGCCGCGTCCGCGTGCTCCGGCCGCGGCAGGCCGATCCGGTCCAGGTAGGCGGCCACCTGTCGTGCGTCCACCGGTCCTCCCCTTCCTCCGTACTCGGACGGCCCGTCAACCGGGCCGATCGTCGCGGTCCTGACGTCCCGTCGGAAAACAACCGCGAAAAAATGTTTGGGATTCCTGTTATCCCCTCCCGTCCCACGGATCTCCCAGGTGTCGGCAAGCACCACACCCCACCGAGGGCCGACGAGGAGAGACACATGTCACACAGGAAAGCGTCGTCGCACCGTCGCCGCAATCGCCGTGGACTGATGTTCACCGCAACCGCCATCACCGCGGGACTCATCGCGGGAGCCGTCACCATCGGCTCCGCGCTGGAGGGCGACAAGCCGCTCCGCACCTCCGCGGACGCGGTGATCGCGCAGGAGGTGGAGCCCTCGCCGGCCGCCGGTCCGCTCCACAACGAGGCGCCCGCCCCGGTGACCTCCATACCCAAGGACGACCCGACCCGAGGTCTGGTGTACGGCGGCCTCGTGCCGGCCGCCAGCGGTGACAAGTGCGTCGGCGTCTACAAGGTCAACGAGCAGGGCCTGTGCACCCACGGCCCGGACGCCCCGCCGCGCGGCGTCGACGTCCACAAGAGCACCGCCCCGGTGGTCGCGACCACCGAGAAGCCCGCCGACCTCACCCCGACCGCGGCCGCCGCACCGTCCGCCGCGGACCTGCTGAGCGACGCGCCGCCCGTGCTCGACCTGCAGACCGGCAAGGCGCTCGGCGGCTCCGCCGCGCCCGCCGGCACCCCCTCGGCCGGAGCGGGGGCCGCGGCCGAAGGCTCCAAGGTGGTCTGCGAGGGCGACGGCTCGACCGGCAACCGCGTCCAGGTGATGTACGTCCACGCCCCGGGCAACGACCGCTTCGCGCAGTACCTCGCCTCGTTCAAGAAGTGGGCGTCGGACACCGACACCATCTACAACGCGAGCGCCCAGGAGACCGGCGGCGTCCGGCACATCCGCTTCGTCACCGAGGCCGACTGCACCGTCTCGGTGCTGAACGTCGAGCTGTCCGCGGCCTCCCTGCAGGAGTTCGGCGCCAGCAACAAGGCGCTCGCCGCCCAGGGCTTCAACCGCAAGGACCGCAAGTACATGGTCTTCGCGGACGCCAACGTGTACTGCGGCATCGGCACCTTCAACGGTGACGAGCGTCCCGGCCAGGACAACCTGTCCAACTTCGGCCCGTCCTACGGCCGCACCGACAACGGCTGCTGGGGCGGCTCCACCGCCGCCCACGAGCTCGGCCACAACCTCGGCGCCGTCAACAACAGCGCCCCGCACACCAGCAAGGGCGCGCACTGCGTCGACGAGTGGGACATCATGTGCTACTCCGACTCGCCGTACTACCCGAAGATGCAGACCCTCTGCCCGAACCGGGCCGAGGACGACCGCCTCGACTGCAACCACGACGACTACTTCAACACCGACCCGCAGCCGGGCAGCTACCTGACCACGCACTGGAACATCGCCAACAACCAGTTCCTGTTCGCGAACGGCGGCACCAACCCGAACCCGAACCCGACGCCGACCCCCACCAAGTCGCCGACGCCGAGCCCGACCACGCCGAACCCGACCAAGTCGCCGACGCCCAGCCCGAGCCCGACCGACTCGACGCCCACCCCGAGCCCCAGCCCGACCTCGACCACCGGTCCCAAGGTGACGGTCGGCCAGATCACCACCAACTCGGCGGTGCTCAGCTGGACGGCGGTCAGCGGCGCCTCCGGTTACGACCTCCAGGTCAACGGCCGCTCCATCGCGACCGTCACCTCCAGCGTCGTCCGCCTGGTCAACCTCAAGCCCGACACCGAGTACAAGGTCGCCGTCGCGGTCAAGGACAAGTCCGGCAAGACCGCCAAGCCCGGCCGCACCACCGCCTTCCGCACCACCAAGGCGGCCGGCCCCGCGCCGACCCAGCCCGGCACCCGCTACCTGATGATCAACAGCCTGACCGGCCAGGCCGCCGACATGTGGGGCGGCTCCACCCGCGACGGCGCCGTGCTCATCGGCTACCAGCGGCACGGCTACTCCAACCAGCAGTGGCTGTTCGAGGACGCCGGCGACGGCTACCTGAAGATCCGCTCCGCCCGCTCCGACAAGTGCCTGCAGATCGGCGGCCAGGCCGTCGCCGGCCAGTACGTGATGCAGCAGCCCTGCTCGTCCGCCGACAGCCAGCAGTGGAAGATCGCCTCCGCCGGCAGCGGCTACGCGCTGACCGCCAAGGGCTCCTCGCTCGTCCTCGGCACCAGCAAGCGCTGGTACTACGGCGGCTGGCTGCTGGAACTGCAGCAGCCCAGCGGCCAGTCCTACCAGAACTGGACCATCCAGGCCGCCTCCTGACGAGGCGCCCCCGAGCCCGGTGGGGCGGGAGTCGGCCCTCCCGCCCCACCGGGCCCTCCCGCCCCACCGGGCCGTCCCGTCCCACCGGGCGCCCGCGCCCGCCGGCCAGACCAGGAGCCACCCCCATGCGCCTGCGCACCCTCGCCACCGCCGCCGCCCTCACCGGCCTGACCGTGCTCGGCACGGCCCAGCCCGCCGGTGCCCACGGCGACACCATCGCCTTCACCGTCTCCAGCCTGGTCGACGGGCACCTCACCGCCGTCGCCACCTGGGAGAACGACCACGACCCGGTCGACGAGAAGATCGCCGGAACCCTGAGCGCCACCGCCCAGGACGGCCGCGCGGTCGGCCCCTGGCAGCTGGTCGCGGTCGCCGGCAAGCCCGGCACCTACACCACCGCCCGCCAACTGCCGCCCGGTCACTGGAAGGTGATCGTCGAATCGGGCTTCCCCGCGCTCGGCCGGGGCGAGGCCGAGGTCGACGTCACCGCCGTCCCCGGCACCGCGCCCAGCAGCGGACCGGTGGCCCCGGTGGGCACCGCCCCCGCGCCGAGCGCCTCCGCCGAGCCGATCCGCAGCACCTCGGCCGCCGCCGAGGCCGACAGCGCCTGGACCTGGATGGCGGTGGTCGTCGCCGTGCTGGCCGCCGCGGCGGCCGCCGGCGCCGTGCTGCTTCGCC
>NZ_JBEYFP010000155.1:0-11388 GCF_040634455.1 Kitasatospora sp. NPDC007106 | reverse complement strand
GCCGTAATACTAGATAAGTGTTGTGGTGAGTGGTGTTCAGAGGTGGGCTGTTCCGATCTGAGGCGTGCCCGTGGGCCCCCTGGGGGGTGGGGGGCCGACCGGGGGGTCGGCACCCCACATCCCACCGGGCGCGGGCCCGTTGATCCATAGTCACCCCGGGGCCGTCGCACCCACCGCAGTGGGCCACCGGATCGGGTAAAGACCACCCCCGGATTCGGTAAGCCCGCACGACTCCGGGGCGGGGCGACAGCTCCCGTCAGCGGGCGCCGCCGTTGATGTACAGCGTCTGCCCGCTCACGTACGAGGCGTCCTCGCTGGCCAGGAAGGCCACCACCGAGGCGACCTCCTCCGGCTGCCCGACCCGGCGCAGCGGGGTCCGCTCGGCGGCCATCGCCTGGTGGTCCTCGGCGGAGGAGCCGACCCGCTCGGCGGTGGCGGCGGTCATCGCGGTGGCGATGTAGCCGGGGGCGACCGCGTTGACGTTGATGTTGAACGGGCCGAGCTCGATCGCGAGGGTGGCGGTGAGGCCCTGGATGCCGGCCTTGGCGGCGGCGTAGTTGGCCTGGCCGCGGTTGCCGAGCGCGGAGCGCGAGCTCAGCGAGACGATCTTGCCGTACTTCTGCTTCACCATGTACTTCTGCGCCACGTGGCTGCAGTTGTACGCGCTGGTGAGGTTGACGGTGAGGACGGCGTCCCAGTCGTTCTTCGCCATCTTGAAGAACAGGTTGTCCCGGGTGATGCCGGCGTTGTTGATCAGGATGTGCAGCGCCCCGAGGTCCTCGACGACCTGCGCGAAGACCGCGTCCACCGCGTCGTAGTCGGCCACGTCGCAGCCGTACGCGCGGGCGGTGCCGCCCTTGGCGGTGATGGCGTCGGCGGTGGCCTGCGCCCGCTCGGCGGTGAGGTCGACGACGGCCACGGTCGCGCCCTCCTCGGCGAGCCGGGCGGCGGTGGCCGCGCCGATGCCCTGGGCGGCGCCGGTCACCACGGCGACCTTGCCTGCGAATCGCGTCATCTGATCTGCCCTCAGTTCTTCTCGACGAGTACGGCGGTGCCCTGTCCGACACCGACGCACATGGTGGCCAGGCCGCGCCGGGCGCCGGTCCGGCGCATCCGGTGCAGCAGGGTGGTGAGGATGCGGGCGCCGGAGCCGCCCAGCGGGTGGCCGAGCGCGATCGCTCCGCCGCTCGGGTTGACCAGGTCGTGGTCGAAGCCGAGCTCGTTGACGCAGGCGAGCGCCTGGGCCGCGAAGGCCTCGTTGAACTCGGCCTCCTCGACGTCGCCGACCTGCCAGCCGGCCCGGGCCAGCACCTTGCGGGTGGCGGGGACGGGGCCGATGCCCATGACGTCCGGGTGGACGCCGGCCGAGGCGCCGGCGACGTAGCGGCCGAGCGGCTCCAGGCCGAGCCGGCCGAGCGCCTCCTCGGAGACCAGCAGCAGGGCCGCGGCGCCGTCGTTCATCGGCGAGGCGTTGCCGGCGGTCACGGTGCCGCCGGCCCGGAAGACCGGCTTGAGACCGGCCAGCTTCTCCAGGGTGGTGTCCTCGCGGATCGACTCGTCGGCGGTGACGGTGACCCCGTCCGGCCGGACGACGGGCAGCAGTTCGGCGTCGAAGTGGCCGTCCTTGCGGGCGGCGGCGGCCCGCTGGTGGCTGCGCAGCGCGAAGGCGTCCTGCTGCTCGCGGGTGACGCCGAAGCGCGCGGCGACCTCCTCGGCGGTCTCGCCCATGGAGAGGACGCCGTGCAGCTCCTTCATCCGCGGGTTGGTGAGCCGCCAGCCGAGCCTGGTGTCGAAGGTCTCCATCCGGTGCGGCATCGCCTCGTCGGGGCGGGGCAGCACGAAGGGGGCGCGGGTCATCGACTCGCAGCCGCCGGCGACGACGACCTCGGCCTCGCCGGAGCCGATCGCCCGGGCGGCGCTGGTGACGGCCTCCATGCCGGAGGCGCACAGCCGGTTGACGGTGGCGCCGGGGATGCTGTCGGGCAGTCCGGCGAGCAGCACGGCCATCCGGGCGGCGTTGCGGTTGTCCTCGCCGGCCTGGTTGGCGGCGCCCCAGTAGACGTCGTCGATGAGGGCCGGGTCGAGCTGCGGCACGTCGGCCAGCAGACCGGAGAGGACGGCGGCCGACAGGTCGTCGGGCCGGACGGTGGACAGCGCGCCGCGCAGCCGCCCGATCGGGGTGCGGCGGGCGGCGGCGAAGTAGACGGGACGCACTTCGTCGGGCTCCTGTTCTCGTGGGTTCTAGAACGCGTTGATGCCGGTCAGGGATCGCCCGATCAGCAGCTTGTGGATCTGGCTGGTGCCCTCGTAGAGGGTCATGACGCGCGCGTCGCGCAGGTACTTGCCGACGGGGTACTCGTCGATGAAGCCGTAGCCGCCGAACACCTGCAGGGCGTTGTTGGCGGCGCGCACCGCCGCCTCGCTGGCGTACAGCTTGGCGGTGGAGGACTCGGTGGCGAAGGGCAGACCGCGCTCGATCAGGTCGGCGACCTTCCAGGTGAGCAGCCGGGACGCCTCGACGTCGACGGCGATGTCGGCGAGCAGCTCCTGCACCAGCTGGTGGGAGGCGATCGGCTTGCCGAACTGCTCGCGCTCGCCGGCGTACTTCACGGCGGCCTCCAGGCAGGCCCGGGCGATACCGACGCAGCCGGCCGCGACCGACATCCGGCCCTTGGCGAGCGCGGACATCGCGACCCGGAAGCCCTGGCCCTCGGCGCCGAGCCGGGCGCCGTCCGGCACCCGGACACCGTCGAGGACGAGCTCGGCGGTGGCCTGCCCGCGCAGCCCGAGCTTGCCGTGGATCGTGCGCCGCTCGAAGCCGGGCAGTCCGGTCTCCACCAGGAAGGCGGTGATGCCGCGGTGGCCCTCCTCGCCGGTGCGGGCGAAGACCAGGGCGACCTCGGCCCAGGTGCCGTTGGTGATGAAGGTCTTGCTGCCGGTGATCAGCCAGTCGCCGCCGTCGCGGACGGCCCGGGTGGTCAGGTTCGCGGCGTCGGAGCCGGTGCCGGGCTCGGTGAGGGCGAAGCAGCCGAGCGCCTCGCCGGAGGTGAGCCGGGGCAGCCAGGCGCGCTTCTGCTCCTCGGTGCCGTACCCGGCGATCGACTTGCCGACCAGGCCGAGCGAGACGGAGACGATGCCGCGCACCGCGGAGTCGCCGCGGCCGAGCTCCTCCAGCACCAGGCAGTACGCCAGGTGGTCGCCGCCGCTGCCGCCGTACTCCTCGGGGATCGTCAGACCGAGGAAACCGAGCTTGCCGAGCTTGCCGACGATGCCGCGGTCCACGGACTCGGCGCGGTCCCAGGCGGCCGCGTGCGGCACGATCTCGCGGTCGGTGAAGGCCGCGGCGAGGTCGCGGACGGCGGCCTGCTCCTCGGACAGCTCAAGATTCATGGCGGCGGACGCTCCATAAACTAGCAGTGCAAGTTTTAATGGGAGCGTAGCCCCACCGCGCCGCCCGCGGAAGGGCCGCCTGCAAGAATGTGTGACACCCCACCCGATCGGAGGCCGCGACCGCATGGCCCGCCCGCGCACCCCGCTGCTCAGCCGCGAGCGGATCGTCGCCGCCGCGCTCTCCCTGGTCGACGCCGACGGCCTGGACGCGCTCTCCACCCGCCGCCTCGCCACCGAGCTCTCGGTCAGCGGGCCCTCCCTCTACAACCACTTCGCCACCAAGGACGACCTCCTCGACGCCGTCGTCGACAGCGTGATGGGCGAGGTCGACCTCTCGATGTTCGACGCGCCGGAGGACTGGCGCACCGCCCTGCGCGACTGGGCCCGCAGCTACCGCGCCGCGCTCGCCGCCCACCCCAACGTCGTCCCCGTCCTCGCCCAGGGCCCCGGCCGCCGCCCCAACGCGCTGCGCCTCGCCGACGCCGTCTTCGGCTGCCTGGTCGACGCCGGCTGGCCGCGCGGCCAGGCCACCCGGATCGGCGCGCTGATGCGCTACTTCATCACCGGCTCCGCCCTCGGCTCCTTCGCCGGCGGCTTCCCCGAGGACGCCGCCGTCTACGCCGCCGACTACCCCCACCTCGGCGAGGCCCACCTGCTCGCCGAACACCGCCGCGCGATCGACGAGGGCGCCTTCGAAACCGGCCTCGCCGCCCTCCTCGACGGCCTCGCCCTGCGCCACCCCGCGGCCGGCTAGGCGCTGTAGCGCAAAGGGGTAGCCCACCAGGGGCCCCCACGCGCCCCTGGTTTGTGCTTCTTCGCCGGAGACCGGATGCCCCCAAGGGGCGCGGGGAACTGCGCAGTCCGGGCGCGGTGCTCCCGACCACTCCGGCTCGCCCAGGTCCGTACGGTGGCAGCCATTCGAAGGGTGTCGTTCTCCCCTCCGGGTCACAGCCGCCCAGGATGCGTTTGCCCGACCAGACAGACGGTCATCACTGGCTGCTGTCCCCTCGGTCCGCCACCCGGAGCCCACCGTGCAGCCATCGCCCCGCCCGGCCCGCACCTGCCGCCGGCCCCTGCGCCCCGCCGCCGTCCTGGCCGCCGCCCTCGCCCTGACCGGCCTGCTGCCCGGCACCGCCCTGGCCGGCGGCCGAGGCGGAGGCCAGGACGGCGGCCGCCCGTCGCTCGACCGCGCACTGCGCGAGCTGGTCACCGCCCCCGGCGGCCCGCCCGGCGCCATCGCCGTCCTGCGGTACGGCGACCGCACCGAGGTCCACCGCGCGGGCACCGCCGAGGTCGGCACCGGCCGCCGGCCCCGCATCACCGACCACATGCGGATCGCCAGCGCCGCCAAGGCCTTCAGCGGCGCCGTCACCCTGCGGCTGGTGGACCGCGGCGCCCTCGGCCTGGACGACACCATCGGCGAACGGCTGCCCGACCTGCCCGCCGCCTGGCACGCGGTGACGCTGCGCCAGCTGCTGCAGCACACCAGCGGACTGCCCGACTACAGCGACTCGGCCGCCTTCCGGGCCGTCATCACCGCCGACCCGCACCACGTCTTCGACCCGCACCACCTGCTGGACTACGTCTTCGGCCAGCCGCTCGGCTTCGCCCCCGGCACGCAGTACCGGTACTCCAACTCGGACAACATCGCCGCCGCCCTGATGGCCGAGGCCGCCACCGGCCGCCCGTACGAGGAGCTCCTCGCCCGACTGGTGAACCGCCCGCTCGGCCTGCGCGAGACGACCCTGCCGCGCGGCTACGAACTGCCCGAGCCCTACCTGCACGGCTACGACGTCGTCCCGCCCGACCCACCGGAGGACGTCTCCACGCTGTTCGGCGCCTCGGGCGCCTGGGCCTCGGGCGGCATCGTCTCCACCCCCGCCGACCTGTCCGCCTTCATCCGCGCCTACGGCGGCGACGGCTTCCTGAAGCCCTCGACCCGGCAGCAGCAGACGGACTGGGTGCCCGGCGCCTCCGAGCCCGCCGGGCCCGGCACCAACGCGGCCGGGCTCGCGCTCTTCCGCTACACCACCCGCTGCGGCGTCGTGTACGGCCACACCGGCAACACCGCCGGCTACACCCAGTTCGCCGCCGCCACCCCGGACGGCCGCCGCTCGGTGACGGTCTCCGTCACCGAGCAGATCAGCCAGAGCACCCGGCCCGCGCTGCTCGTGCAACTGCGGGCGGTCGAGGAGGACTTCGTCTGCCGGCTGCTCAACGGCCCGGGACACTGAGGGCGTCGGCCGTCGCCAGTGCGGCCCGCACCTCGGAGGCCGGGTCGCCCTCGTGGTAGATCCGTTCGCTGCGCTCGATCCCGTCCAGGAACTCCTGGTAGCGGACGGCGTAGCCGAGGTGCACCAGCGGGGCCGCGAGCTCCAGCGCCCGCAGCGGGTCCGAGCCGGGGGCCGCCGCAGACCAGGCGGCGGCCCAGACGGACCGGACGTCCGCCCAGCGCTGCTCGCCGAGGAAGTCCTGCGGCCGCAGCCCGTCGAAGGCCGGATGCCCGAAGAAGGCGTCGGAGAAGTCGACCAGCACCGTGGCGCTGCCGTCCGAGCGGTAGTTGCCCGGGTGGAAGTCGCCGTGCACCAGGGTGAGCGGCAGCCCGCAGGCGTCCAGCGCGTCGATCACCGTGGGCAGGCCGTCCAGCAGTGCCCCGGCCCGCCCGCGCTCCTCGGCCGACAGGTCGTCCAGCCGGGGCAGCAGCTCCCGGGCCTGCTCCAGCACCCGCCGCGGCGAGCGGTCGCGCAGCCCGTGCGCCGCCGGGTCGGCGGCCAGTGCCGAGGCCAGCCCGGCCTGGACGGCGACGGTGCGTCCGACCGCGTCCAGCATGGCGTCCTCGGGCAGCCCCCAGCAGTCCTCGCCCGGCACGTGCTCCAGCAGCAGCCGGCCGGGCGCCGCGGCGATCACGCCGGGCACCAGGGCCGGGTCGAGCGAGGCGACCAGGGCGATCGGCCGGTGCTCGTCGGTGCCGAACGGCGGCGTGGTCTTCAGCCAGGCCGGCCCGTCCGCCGTGGGGATGCGGACCAGACCGGAGAGGTTCCAGCTCTTCACCTGCTCGGCGGGGCCGGTCGCCGGGCGGCCGCACGCGCGGAGCTCCTCCTCGGCCCAGGCCAGCGCGGCCCGCAGGCCGTCCGGGGTGGCCCAGGCGGCCCGCAGCGGGTCCTCCTCCAGCCGGACGGATCCCTCGTCGAGCACGGCCTCCGGCCGGCGCAGCGCCTCCGCGTGGTACACCACGTGCCCGCCGCGTCCGGCCTCCCCGCCCGCCACGGACACCAGGCGCAGCACCAGCACCGGCACCCCGAGCCGCTGTTCCAGCCCCCGCGCGACCGGCCCGACCTCCTGCCACCGCGGATGGTCCACCGGGAACGGCCCGACCTCCCCCAGCCTCTCGCCCTCGAAGGTCACCACTGCCGTCACACTGCGCTGCACACTCTGTTCCACCCGCGCATTGTGACCACCCGTCATCCCTCCGGCCAGCGATTTTCCTCGCCGCTGCTCAGGGCGCCCCCGCGTCGCCGGGCAGGAAGGCCGGCCGCAGGTCCGGGTCCACCGGGTCGTAGTACCGGTGGTACACCGGCGTCAGCCCGCCCGAGACCGGCGGCACGATCCAGCTCCAGTCCGCCGGTGTGGGCCGCCCGTGCCGCCGTTCCCGCGCGACGTGCGCGAGGAAGCGCGCCGACTCCGTGTGGTGGTCCGCCATGGTGACCCCGGCCCGCTCGTAGGAGTGCAGGACCGCCACGTTCAGTTCGACGAGCGCCCGGTCGCGCCACAGGCTCCGCTCCGACCCGGTGTCGAGGCCGAGCTGCCGGGCCACCTCGCCGAGCATGTTGTACCGGTCGGCATCGGCCAGGTTCCGGGCGCCGATCTCCGTCCCCATGTACCAGCCGTTGAACGGGGCCGCCGGGTAGCGGACGCCGCCGATCTCCAGGGTCATGTCGCTGATCGCCGGCACGGCGTACCACCGCAGGCCGAGCCCGGCGAACCACGCGTGGTCGGGATGCCGCAGCGGCACCTCCAGCACCGCGTCGTCCGGCAGCTCGTACCAGCGCGGCTCCTCGCCGGGCCGGTGCCGGATCATCAGCGGCAGCACGTCGAACCGGTCCTCGCCGCTCTTCCAGCCGAGCCCGCGGGCGAGTCCGGCGAGTGCGGCGCCGGCCGGGTCGCCGATCCAGCCGCCCGCCCCGTCGGGGTGGCCGGCGTAGCGGACGAGCTGCTGGTTGAGGATGCGCGGGGCGGGCCGCCCCGGCCGGTCCGGGGCGAAGACGGAGACCACCGGGCGGATCCGGCCGCCGTTGGTGGCCGTCCGCAGGTGCTCGAAGCACTCCTCGGCCATCGCGTCGGGGGTGTCGACGTGCCGCAGGTCGCGGACGACGAGGCTGCGCCAGTAGAGGCGGCCGATGCAGCGGGCGGCGTTGCGCCAGGCCAGCCGGGCGCCGAAGGCGAGTTCCTCGGCGGTGTGCCGGTAGCTGCCGGTCCGTTCGATCTCGGCGAGCACCTGGCGGACCCGCGGGGCGGGGTCGCCGGTGCCCGGCTGCTCGCGGTGGAACTGGCGGACGAAGGCGACGGCCTCGCCCGCGAGCGCCCCGGTCGGCGGCGGTGCGGCCGCGGCCGGCGGGGCCGGCGGCTGAGGTGCGTGCTGGTGGGCGTAGGGGCAGGCCGCGGCGGGTCTGCGGGTGGCGCGAATCCGGCGGAAGATCAAGGACACATCCCTCCCTGGCGTCATGGGTACCGGATGTGCCGGGTCGGGCGCGGAGAGTGC
This sequence comes from Kitasatospora sp. NPDC007106, assembly GCF_040634455.1. Taxonomy (NCBI): domain Bacteria; kingdom Bacillati; phylum Actinomycetota; class Actinomycetes; order Kitasatosporales; family Streptomycetaceae; genus Kitasatospora; species Kitasatospora sp. NPDC007106. The sequence goes on along the minus strand of NZ_JBEYFP010000155.1, from coordinate 3,239 downwards.
GCGATTGTGCCGCGTCCCGCCGCGGCGGCCGCTATGGTGCCCCGCCCCCAGCCCCGCCGCTGTCCGGCGCGGTCGGCCGGACACGGCGGAGGGGCGCCCGCACCCCGCGGACGCCCCTCGACTCCCGGAGGATCAGCCCATGTCCTCCAGGCGGATGCCCTTGGTCTCCTTCATGAAGCGAGCCACGAAGACCATCGAGCCGAGCGCGAAGGCCGCGTACAGGGCGTAGGTGGCCGAGAGGTTCCAGCGGGACATCGCCGGGAACGACACGGTGATCGCCCAGTTGGCCAGCCACTGCGCGGAGGCCGCGACCGACAGGGCGGCGGCACGGATCCGGTTGGGGAACATCTCGCCGAGCATCACCCAGACGACGACGCCCCAGGAGAGCGCGAAGAACAGCACGAACAGGTTGGCCGAGACCAGCGCCACCGTGCCCTGCAGGTCGGGCAGGGTGACGTCGTCGCCGGTGCCGGTGGCGGAGGAGAACGCCCAGGCGGCGGCGCCGAGGGTGACGGCCATGCCGGCCGAGCCGATCAGCGCGAGCGGCTTGCGGCCGATCCGGTCGACGAGCAGGACGGCGATCGCGGTACCGGCGATGTTGATCACCGAGCCGATGAAGCTGATCATCAGCGAGTTGCTCTGGTCGATGCCGACGGACTGCCAGAGGATCGACGAGTAGTAGAAGATCACGTTGATGCCGACGAGCTGCTGGAAGACCGAGAGGCCGATGCCGACCCAGACGATCGGCAGCAGCCCGGCCCGGCCGCCGAGCAGGTCGCGGAAGCGCGGCCGGTGGTCGGAGTCGATCAGGCCGCGGATCTCGGCGATCCGGGCCTCGGAGTCCGTCCCCTCGCCCTCGACCTCGCGGAGCACGGAGCGGGCCTCGTCCAGCCGCCCGGCGGAGATCAGGAAGCGCGGGGACTCCGGGATCATCGCCGACATCACGAAGTACAGCACCGCCGGCAGCACGCAGATGCCGAGCATCCACTGCCAGGCCTCCAGGCCGAGCAGGCTGCCGCGGGTGTCGCCGTCCGCGGCCTCGGCGAGCAGCCAGTTGACCAGCTGGGAGATGGCGATGCCGAGCACGATGGCGGCCTGCTGGAAGGAGGCGAGCCGGCCGCGGTAGCGGGTCGGGGCGACCTCGGCGATGTAGGTCGGGGCGATCACCGAGGCGATGCCGATCGCGGCGCCGCCGAGGACGCGCCAGGCGGCGAGGTCCCAGGCGGAGAAGGGCAGCATCGAGCCGACGGCGCTGAGCGCGAACAGCACGGCGGCGGCCTTCATCACCCGGATCCGGCCGTAGCGGTCGGCGAACCGGCCGGCCAGGGCGGCGCCCACCGCGGAGCCGAGCAGCGCCGAGGAGACGATCAGCCCGGTGACGCCGTCCCCGATCCCGAACCGGGCCTGGATGCCGGAGACGGCGCCGTTGATCACCGAGCTGTCGTAGCCGAACAGGAAGCCGCCGAGCGCGGCCGCCGCCGTGATGAAGACCACGAAGCCGAGCCGGTCCGGCGACTGCGCGCGGGCCGCTACGGGCTGTTGGGTGACGCTCACGATCACTGACTCCTGTGTACTCGACATTGAGAGAGGCGTCAGGATCGTACCCCCGGTCTGTTCATCACATGTACGCACTATCCGGTTATTGGGGCAAACCCTTCCGGACGAGCGTTCAAGAGCCGAATCGTATGAGGATTCAGCCGGCTCAGACGGGCTCCGACAGCGACAGCCCGAACCGGCCCTCGGCGTCCGTCCACCAGTGGGTCAGCCGCAGGCCGGCCGCCGCCAGCTCCCGGGCCACCCGCTCCCGCCGGAACTTCGCCGAGACCTCGGTGCGCAGCTCCTCGCCCTCGTCGAAGTGCACCGGCAGGTCGAGCGCCGGGATCTTCACCGTCTGGTCGCGGACGGAGCGCAGCCGCATCTCGATCCACTCCTGCTCGGTGTCCCAGAACGCCACGTGCTCGAAGGCGTCCGGGTCGAAGTCGGCGTCCAGCTCCCGGTCGAGCACGTTCAGCACGTTCTTGTTGAACTCGGCCGTCACCCCGGCCGCGTCGTCGTACGCGGCGACCAGCACCGCCGGGTCCTTCACCAGGTCGGTGCCGAGCAGCAGCGCGTCGCCCGGCTCCATGGCCGCCCGCAGGGTGCGCAGGAAGCCGGCCCGCTCGGCGGGCACGAAGTTGCCGAGCGTGCCGCCGAGGAAGGCCACCAGTCTCGGCCCGCCGCCGGGCGGCAGCCCGAGCCCCTGGGTGAAGTCGGACAGCACCGCGTGCACGTCGGTGCCCGGGTAGTCGGCGATCAGCGCCTTGCCCGCGGCCTCCAGCGCGCTCTCGCTCACGTCCACCGGCACGTACCCCCGCAGGCTGCCGATCCCGTTCAGCGCGTCCAGCAGCAGCCGGGTCTTCTCCGAGGAGCCCGACCCGAGTTCCACCAGGGTGCGGGCCCGGGTGAGCGCGGCGATCTCGCCGGCCCGGTCGGTCAGGATCTCCCGCTCGGCCCGGGTCGGGTAGTACTCGGGCAGCCGGGTGATCTCCTCGAAGAGCTCGCTGCCCCGCGCGTCGTAGAACCACTTCGGCGGCAGCCACTTGGGACTCGCGGTCAGGCCCCGCTGCACGTCGTGCCGTAGCGCGTGGCTGAAGTGGTCGGCGGGCAGCAGGCGGGTCAGGTCGAAGGTGCTCACGGCGAGTCGTCCTCTCGCGTCGGGCGGCCGGACCCGGGTGCGGGCCGGTCGCTCTCCTCCTCGGTGCGCCCCGGTCGGGCGGACTCCTGTGCGGCGGGCGCCGGTCCGGCGCGGTCGATGGGGTGCAGCGCCACGCCCGCCGGCCCGGCGAGCAGCAGCGTGCGGTCGGGGACCTCGGCCCAGCCGGGTCCGTCGTCGTACGGCTCCGAGGCGACCACCACGCCCGGGCCGGAGCGGTGGAACAGCGTGTCGCCCCAGGCCGTCGCGGCGATCGAGGTCCCGTCGGTGACGAGCAGGTTGAGCCTGGCGTCGCCGTACTTGGCGGCCTCCCGGACGGTGTCGGCCAGCGCCTCGCCCAGCTCGGCGCCGGTGCGCAGCCTGGCCAGCAGCAGCGCCCACAGCAGGGCCGAGTCGCTGCGCGCCTCCAGCGCCATCAGGTCGGCCGGCGGCAGGGTGGCGGCGAGCGGGCCGTACCGCTCCGGCCAGCCCGGCAGGGCGCCGTTGTGGCTGAACAGCAGCCGCCCGGCGGCGAACGGCGCGGCGGCGGCCTCGCCGGGCGCGCAGC
>NZ_JBEYFP010000154.1:0-11434 GCF_040634455.1 Kitasatospora sp. NPDC007106 | reverse complement strand
GCCCGGCGCGGCCTGCTGGCCCTGGCCGGGGCCGAGCGCGCGGCGCTCGGCGGCGGCCGCCTCCTCCTGGGCCCGCTTCAGCGGGTTGCCGGACTTGCGCTTGCCCTTGGCGACCGGGGCCTTCTTGGCGGAGCGCTTGCCGCCGCCGCCCATCCCGGGAATGCCCGGCATGCCGGGGATGCCCTTGCCCGAGGCCATCGCGGACATCATCTTGCGGGCCTCGAAGAACCGCTCGACCAGGTTGTTGACCTCGCCGACCTGGACGCCGGAACCCTTGGCGATGCGCAGCCGGCGCGAGCCGTTGATCAGCTTCGGGTCGGTGCGCTCGGCGGGGGTCATCGACTTGATGATCGCGCCGACGCGGTCGACGTCCTTGTCGTCGATGTTGTTGATCTGGTCGCGGATCTGGCCCATGCCGGGCAGCATCCCGAGCAGCTTGGAGATCGAGCCCATCTTGCGGACCTGCTCCAGCTGGGACAGGAAGTCGTCCAGCGTGAAGTCCTTGCCGCCGCCCTGCAGCTTGGAGGCCATCTTCTCGGCCTCGGCCTGCGAGAAGGTCTGCTCGGCCTTCTCGATGAGCGAGAGCATGTCGCCCATGCCGAGGATGCGCGAGGCCATCCGGTCCGGGTGGAAGGCGTCGAAGTCGTCGACCTTCTCGCCGTTGGAGGCAAACATGATCTGGCGGCCGGTCACGTGCGCGACCGAGAGCGCGGCACCGCCGCGGGCGTCGCCGTCGAGCTTGGAGAGCACCACGCCGGTGAAGTCGACGCCGTCGAGGAAGGCCTGGGCGGTGGTGACCGCGTCCTGGCCGACCATGGCGTCGACCACGAACAGGACCTCGTCCGGGTCGACCGCGGCCCGGATGTCGGCGGCCTGCTGCATCATCTCGGCGTCGATGCCGAGGCGGCCGGCGGTGTCGACGATGACCACGTCGTACTGCTTCTGGCGGGCGTACTCGATCGAGTCGCGGGCCACCTTCACCGGGTCGCCGACGCCGTTGCCCGGCTCCGGGCCGTAGAAGGCCACGCCGGCGCGGTCGGCCACGACGCCCAGCTGGGTGACCGCGTTGGGGCGCTGGAGGTCGCAGGCGACCAGCAGCGGGGTGTGCTTCTGCTGCTTCAGCCAGTGGCCGAGCTTGCCGGCGAGCGTCGTCTTACCGGCACCCTGCAGACCGGCCAGCATGATGACGGTCGGGCCGCTCTTCGCGTAGCGCAGGCGCCGGGTCTCGCCGCCGAGGATGCTGATGAGCTCCTCGTTGACGATCTTGATGATCTGCTGGGCCGGGTTCAGCGCGCCGGAGACCTCCGCGCCGAGGGCCCGGTCCTTCACCTGCTTGATGAACGCCCGCACCACGGGCAGCGCGACGTCCGCCTCCAGCAGCGCGATCCGGATCTCGCGGGCGGTGGCGTCGATGTCCGCCTCGCTGAGGCGGCCCTTGCCCCGGAGGTTCTTGAACGTCGCTGCGAGGCGGTCGGAGAGAGTGTCGAACACGTCGGTCGCGGGTCCCTTGCGGCATCGGTACGGGTACTGTCGTCGCCCCCAGGGTATCCGGCCGCCCGGCGAACGGTCTCCATCCCGGGATTCCCGCGGGCGCACCGGCTCCCCGGCCGCCCGCGCGGGGCTCAGCCGAGCGCCTCCTGCACCGCTCTGGCCACCTGCACCGCGCGGTCCGCGGCCAGCGGCAGACCCTCCGCGTCGGTGACGTAGAAGGCGTCCACCGCGTCGGCGCCGAGGGTGGAGACGTGCGCGGTGCGCACCCGCACCCCGGCCGCGTCCAGGGCCCGGCCGATCCGGTGCAGCAGGCCCGGCGCGTCGTGCGCGCGGACCTCCAGGATGGTCGCGCTGGAGGACGCGCCGGGGGCGACCGAGACCACCGGGGGCGGGGTGGCGATGCCGCGCCGCCGGGGCGCGGCGGCATCGCGTTCGGCGAGCTTGCGGGCGACGTCCAGCGAGCCCTCCAGGGCCCGGCGCAGGTCGGCGCGGAGCCGGGCCGCCTCCGGCAGTTCGCCGTACTCGGCGGCGACCGTCCAGGAGAGCAGCAGCACCGGGCCGGCGTCGATCGGGTCGAGCTCGCGCAGCGAGGCGGAGCGGACGGTGAGCCGGTGCAGCGCCAGGACGCCCGCGACCGTGCCGAGCAGCCCGGGACGGTCGGGGATGGCCAGGGTGAGCTCGACGCCCATCGGCTCGGTGCCGGTGGTGCCGGTGCTGCCCGTCTCGGTGTGGGCGTGCAGCGAGAGCGCGGGTCCGCCGGTGCGGGCGGCCTCCACGGCGAGCCGTTCCTGCTCGGCGGTCGGGTCGCCGGCCGGCGGGTGGCTGACGCCGCCGGTGAGGCGGGCCGCCGCCCGGGCGACCAGGTTGCCCACCAGCGAGGCGCGCCAGCTGCTCCAGGCGGCCGGGCCGGTGGCGGTGGCGTCGGCCTCGGTCAGGGCGTGCAGCAGCTCCAGGTGCGGCAGGGTGCCGACCACCTTGGTGATCGCGTCGACGGTGGCCGGGTCGTCGGGGTCGCGGCGGGTCGCGGTGTCGACCAGCGTCAGGTGGTGGCGGACCAGCAGGGCGAGGGTGTCGGTGTCGGTCTTGTCGAAGCCCATCCGGGCGGCGACGTCGCGGACGATGACCTCGCCGGCCTCGGAGTGGTCGCCGGGCCAGCCCTTGCCGATGTCGTGCAGCAGGGCGGCGACGAGCAGCAGGTCGGGGCGGGCCACCCGGCGGGTCATCGCGGCGGCCCTGACGGCGGTCTCGATCAGGTGCCGGTCGACCGTCCAGCGGTGCACGGCGTTGCGCTGCGGGCGGCAGCGCACCCGCTCCCAGTCCGGCAGCAGCCGGGTGATCAGCCCCTCGGCCTCCAGCGCCTCCCAGACCGGCAGGCAGGCCTCGCCGGCGCCGAGCAGGGTGATCAGCTGCTCGCGGGCCTCGTCGGGCCACGGCACCGGCAGCGGCCTGGTCTCGGCGGCCAGCCGCCGGACGGTGGCGTAGGCGACGGTGAGGCCGGCCTGCGCGGCCGCGGCGGCGGCGCGCAGCGGCAGCACCGGGTCCTGCGCGGGGCGGGCGCCCTGGGCGAGCACGGCCTCGCCGTCCTGCTCGACGACGCCCTCGGCGAGCGGGCGGCGCTCCACGGCGCCCTTGGCGACCGCGCCGGAGCCGCGGCCGGTGCCGCTGAACGGGAAGGCGATCCGGGAGAGCCGGCGGCCGCGGTTGCTGCGGGCGGCGAGGACGCGGTCCACGGCCCGCCAGGTGACGTCGGAGGCGTAGGTGATGGTGCGGGCGGCCTCGTAGACCTGGCGGAGCAGGGTGTCGGCGTCGAGGACGCCGAGCCGGGCGGCGACCTGGTCCTGGTCCTGCAGGCTGAGGCGCTCGGTGGCGCGGCCGGTGGTGAGGTGCAGGGCGTCGCGGACGTCGGCGAGGCGGGCTGCGGCGGCCTCCAGGCCGTCGCGGGGGGCGTCGGCGAGCCAGGTGGCGGCGATGGCCTTGAGCGCGACCACGTCCCGCAGGCCGCCGCGGGCCTCCTTGAGGTCGGGTTCGAGGAGGAAGGAGAGCTCCCCGTGGCGTTCGGCGCGCTCGGTGCACAGCTGCTGGAGTTCGGGCAGCCGGCCGGCGGCGCCGGCCCGCCAGTCGGCGAGCAGGGTGGAGCGGAGCGAGGCGGTGAGCGCGGCGTCGCCGGCGATGTGGCGGGCGTCCAGCAGGCCGAGCTGCGCCTTGAGGTCGTCCGCGGCGACGGCGCGGGCCTCGTCGAGGGTGCGGACGGCGTGGTCGAGGGCGGCGCCGGAGTCCCAGACCGGGTACCAGATGCGTTCCGGCAGCCGGGGGTCGATCGGGCCGTCGTGCAGCAGCAGGACGTCGAGGTCGCTGCGCGGGGAGAGTTCGCCGCGGCCGTAGCCGCCGACCGCGACGAGCGCGGTGCCGGCGGGTGCGCCGGCGTCCCGGTGGAGGCCCGCGAGCCAGCCGTCGGTGAGCCGGGCGAGGGCGGTGCGGCGGGCGGCGCCGCCGAGACCGGGGTCGGCGAGCAGCCGGGCGCGGGCGGCGCCGTGGTCGTCCGGGCGGGCCGGGTCGGAGGGGTGGGCTTCGGTCGTGGTCACGTCGGAGATCCCATCCGTGGGGCGGGGTGCCGGATACGCGTCCGGCGGACCTGCCGGTGGGCAGGTCCGCCAAGAGCGTGTGGTGCTGATGCTAGAGCGCGTCGGGGCCGCGCTCGCCGGTGCGGACGCGCACCGCCGTGTCGACCGGGACGGCCCAGACCTTGCCGTCGCCGATCTTGCCGGTGCGGGCGGCCTTGACCACGACGTCGATCAGCTGCTCGGCGTCGTCGTCCTCGACGAGGATCTCGATGCGGACCTTGGGCACCAGGTCGACGGTGTACTCCGCGCCCCGGTAGACCTCGGTGTGGCCGCGCTGCCGGCCGTAGCCGCTGGCCTCGGTGACGGTCAGGCCGTGGACGCCGAAGGCCTGCAGGGCCTCCTTCACGTCGTCCAGGCGGTGCGGCTTGATGACTGCGGTGATGAGCTTCATCAGGCGTCGACCTCGGCCTTCTCGGCGGTGCTGGCGGTGGCGGCGGGAGCGGCGGAGACGGCGCGGACGAGGCTGGCGCCGACGGCGGTGAAGTCGTAGGCGGACTCGGCGTGCTCGGCCTGGTCGATGCCGGACACCTCGACCTCCTCGGAGACCCGGAAGCCGATGGTCTTGTGGATGGCCAGGCCCAGGATGCCGGTGACGACGAAGGAGTACGCCGCGACCGCGACGACGCCGAGCGCCTGCTTGCCGAGCTGCTCGAACCCGCCGCCGTAGAACAGGCCCTGGGCGGTCTGGCCGACGTGGCCGGTGGCGAAGAGGCCGATCAGCAGCGAGCCGATGACACCGCCGACGAGGTGGACGCCGACCACGTCGAGGGAGTCGTCGAAGCCGAGCTTGTACTTGAGGCTGATCGCCGCGGCGCAGGCGACACCGGCGATGACGCCGATGGCGATGGCGCCGAGCGCGGAGACCGAGCCGCAGGCGGGGGTGATGGCGACCAGGCCGGCGACCGCGCCGGAGGCGGCGCCCAGGGTGGTGAACGCGCCGTGCTTGATCTTCTCGTAGGCGAGCCAGCCGAGGACGGCGGCGGCGGTGGCCACCTGGGTGTTGAGGAAGGCCATGCCGGCGACGCCGTTGGCGGCCAGCGCGGAGCCGGCGTTGAAGCCGAACCAGCCGAACCACAGCAGGCCGGAGCCGAGCATCACCAGCGGGAGGCTGTGCGGGCGCATCGGGTCCTTCTTGAAGCCGATGCGCTTGCCGAGGATCAGGGCGAGCGCCAGGCCCGCGACACCCGCGTTGATGTGGACGGCGGTGCCGCCGGCGAAGTCGATGACGCCGTTGCGGTCGCCGAGCCAGCCGCCGTTGCCCTTGTCGAAGGCGAACACCCAGTGCGCGACCGGGAAGTAGACGACGGTGACCCAGAGCGCCACGAACAGCGACCAGGCGGTGAACTTGGCGCGGTCCGCGATGGCGCCGCTGATCAGGGCCGGGGTGATGATCGCGAACATCAGCTGGAAGGCGGCGAACCCGGTGACCGGGATGGTGCCGCTGAGGTCGTTCATCCCGATGCCGCGGAAGCCCAGGAAGTCCAGGTTGCCGATGAGGCCGGCGCCGGCGTCCGGCCCGAAGGCGAGGCTGTAGCCGTAGAGGACCCACAGGACGCTGACGATCGCGAGCGTGATGAAGCTCATGACCAGCATGTTGAGGGTGCTCTTTACCCTGACCATGCCTCCGTAGAAGAAGGCCAGACCCGGTGTCATCAACATGACCAGGGCCGCACAGATGAACACAAAGGCGGTATCGCCCGCGCTGAAGCCGTCCGGCATCGGCGTCTCCTCGTGAATGGAAGCCGCTCCACGCCCGGGATCCCTGTCCCGTGCCACCCGGGGTGTCGGCGATGTGAAGGAGAGTGCCGAAGGCTGATTTCGGCCGATGCGGCTCGGTGTTTCGCTGCCGTGACGCAACCGACGGGAGCGTTACGAGCGCGTGAACCACGGCCGTGCCATGACAGATCTTGCGTTACCGTTCCGCCGCTCGGTACAGCGGGTACGGGGTGGTTCACCGACCGTGGGGGCCCGCGGGCCGGAGGGCGGGGGAGCCCGTACGGATACGAGGCCGCACGGACCCCCACGGTCGGGGTCGGGGGGCGAGTGGCCGGAATCCGGCCCCCTCGCGGGTGGCGGTCAGACCGCCGAGGCGAACTCCGGGATGTCCTGCACGACCCGCTCGGCGAGCCGGGAGACCTCGGGCACGCCCTTGTACTGGCGGTTGGCGGCCTCGGTGGTCTTGCGGACGCGGGTGTTCAGCCGCTCGGAGCGGACCTTGGTGGCGATGTCGACGGCCTGCTCGGCCATCACCGCGGCCTGCTCGGGCTCGTTCTGCAGCAGGTGGACGCTGGCCATGCCGATCAGGTTGAAGGCGTAGCTGCGGACGTGGTCGCCGTCCTGGCGGAACAGGTCGACGGCGCGCTCCATCACCGGCGCGGACATCGAGGCGTACAGCTGGCTGCGGCTGGAGTGGTACGCCAGGTCGCGGAAGGAGTGCGCGTTCTCGGCGTTGAGCTCGGCCTCGGAGAAGAAGGTGAGCCAGTTCGGGTCGGCGTCGCCGGTGCGGCAGTCGCTGAAGGTGTCCTCGGCCAGGCGGGCGGCCCGGGCGCAGCGGTTGACCTCGCCGATGGTGGCGTAGGCGCGGGCCTCCATCGCGTACAGCAGCGCCTGCTGGCGGGGGGTGGCGGTGTCGCGGCTGCCGTACTGGGCGAGGTGGATGAGCTCCAGGGCGTCCTCGCCGCGGTTGAGGTGGATCATCTGGCGGCTCATGTCGGTCAGGATGAGGGCGCCGAACGGGCGGTCCCCCGCTTCCTTGGCGGCATGGAGGGCCAGGACGTAGTACTTCTGGGCGCTGGGGTGCATGCCGACGTCGTAGGACATCCAGCCGGCCAGGTGGGCGAGTTCGGCGGTCAGGCGGAAGAGGCGCTTGGTGGTGGGCTCGGGATAGGACTCCTGGAGGAGGTCGGTGACCTCGTGGAGCTGGCCGACCACGGCCTTGCGGCGCAGGCCGCCGCCGTTCTGCGCGTCCCACTGGCGGAACATCACCGTGGTCTGCTCGAGCAGTTGGATCTCGGGCTCGGAGAGCCGGCCGGTGTAGGGCTCGCCGCCGTTGGCGGCGGTGAGGATCGGGGTCGGCGCGCCGCCGGGGCCGGGGGTCAGCCAGCGCTGCATCGGCTCGATCAGGGCGGCGCCGGCGGTCAGGGCGAGCGAGGTGCCGAGGAAGCCGCGGCGGTTGAGCATCAGGTCGCTGCGCGAGTACTCGCTGATCAGCTGGACGGTCTGGTCGCCGCTCCAGGGCAGGTCGACGCCGCCGCCGACGGTCGAGACCGGGACGGCGGCGCGCAGGCCGAGGTCCTCGACGGAGACCACCGAGCCGAAGCGCTCGGAGAACAGCTCGGACATGATCTTCGGGATGGGCTCGCGGGGTTGTTCGCCGTCGAGCCAGCGGCGCACCCGGGAGGTGTCGGTGCTGACGTGGTGGGCGCCGATCTGGCGGGCCCGACGGTTGACCTGACGCGCCAACTCGCCCTTGGACCAGCCGCTTCGGGCGAACCACGACGTCAGCTTCTCGTTCGGTTGCTTCTCTCCCATGGGAACGTCCCCATCCCGCCCGGCCCCGCCTCGGGGCCCGCTCGTGGTGCCCGACCGTCCGGGCGCTTGCTCGACGTACCGTGCCTGCTCGACTGCCGAGGAGGCGGACCCTCGTACTGTGGACGGTCCGCTGTGCTCCGTGTGCCGAACGTAACGTGATTTCCGCCATCCGGGGGAGCACCGCCGAGGAAACGCCACCTTTCGCCACCCCTGAGAGTGAACAAAGAGTGGCCGCGTCGCGCTTCACTGGTAGCCGGTTCGCAGTGACCCCGGCACATGCCCGACGGATGGGCTCCCGCCCTGGGGGCGGATCAACTTCCGCTGATGCTACCGGTTTTGACGGCACCCCAGACGACGGAGGAATCCTCGTGCGACTGCGACCTCCCGGTCTGCGCAGCTCCGGGGCCCGCCGGCTGCTGGAACGCGCCGCACGAATCGGAGCGCATCCACAGGCGCGCGCCTCCGGTGCACCACCCGCACCGCGCGGTCCGTCCGACGCACCGTCACAATCCCGTAACCACCGGCATCCAGAACCTGTTGGGGGAGGCATGGACAACCTGTTCGGCGAACTCCGGCTGCGGCACCTGCGGCTGGCGCCGCGCGGCACCCTGCGGCGCACCAGGGCCACCACCCTCCGGGCGGCCGGCGAGTACACCTCCCGCCTCGGCTGGACGGTCGTCGCGGGGGCGGCCCGCGCCCACCACCGCTCCCCCGGGGTCTGCGACTGCGCCGCCGCGCACTGCGCCGCCCCCGGCCTGCACGCGGTGCCCGGCCCGAAGGCCGCACCCGGCACCCCCGCGGACGAACTGCGCGCGCTGCTGGCCGCGGACGCGCCGGTGCTGCTGCCGGCCGGTCTGCACTTCGACGTGCTGGACGTGCCGGAGCAGCCCGGTCTGCAGGCGCTCGTCCGGCTGGAGCGGATGGGCACCCAGGTCGGGCCGGTGATCGCCTCCCCCGCCGGCCGGCTGCTGTTCTTCGTCGCCCCCGGCACCGCCCCCCGGCTGCCCGAACTGCTCTACCGGACGGGCTGGGACGACGCCTCGCTCGACCTGGTCTGCCACGGTGCGGGCGCGTACGTGGCGGCGCCGCCGACCGTGCTCGGCGGGCTCGGGCCGATGCGCTGGCTGCGCCGCCCGACCAGGGAGAGCGCGGCCTGTCCGCCGGAGGCGCGTCTGCTGCTCGGCACCCTGGCGTACGCCTGCCACCGCGGCCGGGCCCGCGCCTGCGAGCCGGCCTGGCTCGCCTCCTGACCCGAGTCGTACGAAGAGCGGCGGGCCGCCGCCCCGGTGAAGGGGCGGCGGCCCGCCGCTCTTGCTGTCGTGGCCGTGCCGTGGTGGCCGTGCCGTCCGGTCGCCGGTCAGTTGCCGATCAGTCTCCGATCAGGGCGTCCACGAAGGCGGCCGGCTCGAAGGGGGCGAGGTCGTCGGCGCCCTCGCCGAGGCCGACCAGCTTGACCGGCACGCCGAGTTCGCGCTGGACGGAGACGACGATGCCGCCCTTGGCGGTGCCGTCGAGCTTGGTCAGCACGATGCCGGTGATGTCGACGACCTCGGCGAAGACCCGGGCCTGGACGAGGCCGTTCTGGCCGGTGGTGGCGTCCAGGACGAGCAGCACCTCGTCGACCGGGCCGTGCTTCTCGACGACGCGCTTGACCTTGCCGAGCTCGTCCATCAGGCCGGTCTTGGTGTGCAGCCGGCCCGCGGTGTCGATCAGGACGGTGTCGACGCCCTCGGCGATGCCCTCCTTGACGGCGTCGAACGCGACCGAGGCCGGGTCGCCGCCCTCGGGCCCGCGGACGGTGTGCGCGCCGACCCGCTCGCCCCAGGTCTGGAGCTGGTCGGCGGCGGCGGCGCGGAAGGTGTCGGCCGCGCCGAGCACCACCCGTCGGCCGTCGGCGACCAGCACGCGGGCGAGCTTGCCGGTGGTGGTGGTCTTGCCGACGCCGTTGACGCCGACGACCAGGACGACCGCCGGGCCCTCCTCGTGCTTGGTGGAGCGGACGGTGCGGTCGGCGTCCGGCCCGATCAGCGCGACGAGCTCCTCGTGCAGCAGGCCGCGCAGCTCCGCGGGGGAGCGGGTGCCGAGCACCTTGACCCGGGTGCGGAGGCTGTCGACGAGCTCCTGGGTGGCCGCGACGCCGATGTCCGCGGTGAGCAGGGTCTCCTCGATCTCCTCCCAGGTGTCCTCGTCGAGGCGGTCCCGGGAGAGCAGGGTGAGCAGGCCCTTGCCGAGCGCGTTCTGCGAGCGGGAGAGCCGGGAGCGCAGCCGGACGAGCCGGCCCGCGGTGGGTTCGGGTACCTCGACCGCCGGCGGGGCCGCGGCCTCCGCCGGTGCCTCCACCGGGACCTCGGGGGCCTCGGGGGCCGTCGTGGCCTCGGGGAGCTGCACCTCCTCGATGGTCTGGACGGGTGCCTCGCTGGGCGGGGCGGACTCCTCGCCGACCTGCGGCTCGCGCGGCGGCGTGATGACGGGTGCCTCGGGCTTGGGAGGCACCGGCTTGCGTCGTCTGCCGTTGACGACGAGGCCAGCGATCGCGCCGACGGCGACCACGGCGATGACTACGGCAAGGATCACGTATTCCATAACCCCCCCAGTATCGGCGACGCCCCCGCGCCGCCGGGAGTAGCCGGGCGGCGTGGCTCGCTCACCGTCCGTGGGCCCGCCGGGCGCGGGCTCAGCCGGCCGGGGCCGGGGTGCGCCTCTCCTCGTGCTCTCCCCCGTCGTGCTCTCCCCCGGCCTGGCGGCCGGGAGGTGCCCCCACGCGCAGCCGCTGGCTGATCACCTGGGAGATGCCGTCGCCCTTCATGGTGACGCCGTAGAGGGCGTCGGCGGCCTCCATGGTGAGCTTCTGGTGGGTGATGACGAGCAGCTGGGAGCTCTCCCGGAGCTCCTCCATGATCGCGATCAGCCGGCGCAGGTTGGTCTCGTCGAGCGCCGCCTCCACCTCGTCCATCACGTAGAAGGGGCTGGGGCGGGCCTTGAAGATGGAGACCAGCAGGGCGACGGCGGTCAGCGAGCGCTCGCCGCCGGAGAGCAGCGACAGCCGCTTGACCTTCTTGCCGGGCGGCCGGGCCTCCACCTCGACGCCGGTGGTCAGCATGGACTCGGGGTCGGTGAGCACCAGCCGGCCCTCGCCGCCGGGGAACAGCCGGGAGAAGACGCCCTCGAACTGGGCGGCGGTGTCCTGGAAGGCGGCGCTGAACAGCTGCTCGACCCGGGCGTCGACGTCCCGGACGATGTCCATCAGGTCGCGCCGGCTCTTCTTGAGGTCGTCGAGCTGCTCGCCGAGGAAGCGGTGCCGTTCCTCCAGTGCGGCGAACTCCTCCAGAGCCAGCGGGTTGACCTTGCCGAGCTGCTGGTAGGCGCGTTCGGCGGCCTTGAGCCGCTTCTCCTGCTCGGCCCGGTCGTACGGGCGGGGCTCGCCGGGCTCGGCGCCGTCCTCCGGGACGGGCGGCGGGACGGGCTGGTCGGGGCCGTAGCCGTCGATCAGCTCCTGGCCGCCGATGCCGAACTCCTCCAGCGCGCGGGACTCCAACTGCTCGATGCGCAGCCGCTTCTCGGCGCGCAGCACCTCGTCCCGGTGGCCCGCGTCGACGAGCCGGTCGAGTTCGGCCTTGAGTTCGCGGCCGTGCTCGCGGGCGGTGCGCAGCTCGGCCTCCCGCCCGGTGCGGTCCTGCTCGACGGCGGTGCGTTCGGCGTCGGCGGCGGTCAGCGAGGACCCGACGGCGGCGAGCAGCACCCGGGCGCCGTCGGCGACCGCGGTGGCGACCGCGGCCTCGTGCCGGGCGCGG
>NZ_JBEYFP010000153.1:0-11444 GCF_040634455.1 Kitasatospora sp. NPDC007106 | reverse complement strand
GCCGCACAGGCCGACGGCGCCGTCGCCGACCACAGCGACGGTCGCGCCCGGCCGGACGTTCGCGGCGACCGCGGCGTGGTGGCCGGTGCTCATCACGTCGGAGAGGGCGAGCAGGCCCGGCAGCAGCTTCTCCTCGCCGGCCGCCTCCTTCGGCAGCTTGACCAGGGTGCCGTCGGCGAACGGGACGCGGACGGCCTCGCCCTGGCCGCCGTCGGAGCCGACCTCGCCCCAGAAGCCGCCCTGCGGGCAGGAGGTGTGCAGGCCCTCGCGGCAGTGGTCGCAGGTGCCGTCGGACCAGACGAACGGGGCGACGACGAAGTCGCCGCGCGTGAATCCGGTCACGTCGGAACCGACCTCCTCGACGATGCCGAGGAACTCGTGGCCGATCCGCTGGCCGGCCACCCGGGACGCCACACCCCGGTACGCCCACAGGTCGCTGCCGCAGATGCAGGCGTTCACCACCCGCACCACGGCGTCGGTCGGCCGCTGCACGACCGGGTCCGGCACCTCCTCGATCCGGATGTCGTTGGGTCCGTGGATCACGGTGGCGCGCATGGAGCTTCCTTACGGGTGGGGGGTGGTACGTCGGGGTGCTGACGACCGGAGAGGGTCGCGAGGATGTACGACCGCTCCGACGACCACTCTATTCCGGGCGGCCCCGGGCCACCGCCCGCCGCCGATCGGCCCGGCCCTGACGCCGGTCGGCCTTAGAGTGGTGCACCATGCATGCGATCCAGTCCCCGTGGGACGGCCTGGCGGCCCCCGCGGCCCTCCCGGCGCCCCGCCCCGCCGCCGAGGCCGGCACCGGCTTCGCCGTCGTCGACGTCGAGACCACCGGGCTCGGCCGCACCGACCGGGTCGTCTCGGCGGGCGTCTACCAGCTGGACGCGCAGGGCGAGGTGACGGGGCACTGGTACACGCTGGTCAACCCGGAGCGCGACCCCGGGCCGGTGTGGATCCACGGCCTGACCGCCGAGATGCTGGCCGACGCGCCGACCTTCCCCGAGATCGCCGAGGAGCTGGCCGAGCGGCTGCGCGGGCGGATCATGGTCGCGCACAACGCGCTCTTCGACTGGAACATGATCGCCCGCGAGTTCGCCCGGGCCGGGCTGCACGTCCCGGTGGAGCAGCGGCTGTGCACCATGGTGCTCTCCCGCGACCTGGGCCTGCCGCTGCCCAACGGCAAGCTGTCCTCGCTCGTCGCGCACTTCGGGGTGCAGCAGCGGCAGGCGCACAACGCGCTGGACGACGCCCGGGTGCTCGCCGAGGCGTTCCGGCCCAGCCTGCAGCTGGCCCGGGAGTTCGGGGTGCCGCTGCCGCTGACCGCCTGCGTGGCCGTCACCGACCTCGGCGAGGACTCCCCCGCGCCGGCCCGCGGCACGTCCTGGTCGTCGTCCTACCGCCCGAGCCGCAAGCGCCCGGCCTGCCCGTACCCGAACCCGGGCCGCTGGCAGGACGGCTCCCCGCTGGTCCAGGGCATGCGGGTGGCGATCACCGGCGACACCGCCACCGAGCGGGAACTGCTGGAGGACCGCGCGATCGAGGCCGGCCTGCACATCGCGACCTCGGTGAGCCGGCTCACCAGCCTGCTCGTCACCAACGAGCCGGGCAGCTGGAGCGGCAAGGCCCGCAAGGCCCGCGAGCACGGCACGCCGGTGGTCGGCGAGGACGCCTTCCTCCAGCTGCTGCGGGAGGTCGCACCCCACCCCGGTGTCCGGCCCGCGGATCAGTAGGGCGTAGCGTGCCGGGTGTGTACCGATTTCTGCTGTCCCGGCGCTGGGCGGTCATCGCGCTGACCGTGCTGCTGCTGATCCCCGTGATGATCCGTCTGGGGTTCTGGCAGCTGCACCGGCACGAGGCCCGGGTCGCCCGCAACGAGCTGATCGGCCGCAGCCTGAAGGCGGCGCCGGTCGCCTTCGACTCGCTGTCCTCCCCCGGCTTCGCCGTGCCCGGCGACCTGACCTGGCGCACCGTGACGGCCACCGGCACCTACGACACCGCGCACGAGTTCGTGATCCGCGGGCGCACCGAACCGGACGGCAGCAGCATCGGGTACTTCGTCGTCACGCCGCTGAAGCTCGCCGACGGCCGCGGCTCGGTGCTGGTCAACCGGGGCTGGGTGGACTCCGGCACGGACGCCGCCAGCTACCCCGCGGTGCCGGCGCCGCCGGCCGGGCCGGTGACCGTGACCGGCCGGCTGCGGGCCGACGAGACCACCGCCAGCAGCGGCATCCGCGACCGCGGCGGCCTGCCGGAGCGCCAGTACAAGCTGATCAACAGCGGGCAGCAGGCCAAGGCCACCGGCGCCACGGTGCTCGGCGGCTACCTGGAGCTGGCCTCCGCCACCCCGGCCGTCGGCAGCTCCCCGGTGCTGCTGGCCGAGCCGAACCACTCGGACATCGGCCCGCACATGGCGTACGCCGTGCAGTGGTGGCTGTTCGCCGGCCTGCTCCCGGTCGGCCTGGTGATCCTGGCCCGCCGCGAGGCCAAGGAACGCGCCGAGGAGGCCGCCGCGGCGGCCTCGGCCGGGGAGCTCGCCCCCGCGTAGACCACCGGGGGCGCGGGACAGCACACCAGGGGCGCCGGGGGGCTGCCTTCGGGCAGGTGCACCTGCCCTCGTGCGTCAGTGCCGGGTGTTCCAGAAGCCGATGGCGAGGGCGCCCCACCAGCCGAGCTGGGAGACCAGGGCGGAGAGGGCGCCGCGCACCAGCAGCCGCCGCTTGGGGCGACCCGGGCCCGCGGCCTCCAGTCGCTTGGTCAGGGCCGTGGCGTGCACCCCGTTCAGTGCGATCAGCAGCACCAGGAGCAGCTTGACCCGGGTCAGCGGGGAGTCGAGCTGCGGCTCCAGCAGGATGCCGCTGGCGGTGAGGCCGGCCAGACCGGCCCAGACGGGTACGTGCAGCGGGCCGGTGGACTCCACGGCCTGGGCGAGGGTGCGGCGGCCGAGCAGCCACAGGGCGCCCATGTAGTCAACGGCGAGCACGGCGCCGAAGCCGACGACCAGCGCCACCAGGTGCACGAAGAGGGCGACGGTGTGCAGCGAGGCGTCGGTCCGCACGTGGCCGGCCGTCCAGGTGCTGCCCGCCCAGAGCACGCAGAGCCCGACCGACACCAGGAGGCAACGGGCGACTGTCCCGGACAGCGGGGCGAGCTCGTCGGACTCAGGCATGGTGGTGCTCCGTGGGGGTGGGGGGAGGGCGAAAGCGAGGTTAGGTTTCCCTAAGTTCTCCCCCCGCGTCAACCCGGCGCCGCGAGGCGAGACCCGATCGACGCCCCGGGCCCGGACCGGGGAGGATGGGCGCATGGATCTCGGACTTCAGCAGAAGGTGTACGTACTGACCGGTGCCACCCGCGGCCTGGGCCTGGCCTCCGCGCGTGAACTGGTCGCCGACGGCGCCCGGGTGGTGGTCAGCGGCCGGCACGAGGAATCGGTGGCCGCGGCCGTGAAGGAGCTGGGCGGGCCGGAGCACGCGCACGGCGTGGTCGCCGACAACGGGGATCCCGCCACCGCGGGCCTCCTGGTCGAGGCCGCGCGCGAGCGCTTCGGCCGTTTCGACGGCGTGCTGATCAGCGTCGGCGGGCCGACCGCCGGCCCGGTGCTCCGGGCGGAGGACGAGGCCTGGCGGGGCGCCTTCGAGTCGGTCTTCCTCGGTGCGCTGCGGATCGCCCGGACGGCTGCGGCGGAGCTGGCGGAGGGCGGCGTGATCGGCTTCGTGCTGTCCGGTTCCGTCCGTGAGCCGATCTCCGGCCTCGGCATCTCCAACGGGCTCCGGCCCGGTCTGGCGATGGCCGCGAAGTCGCTGGCCGACGAGCTCGGCCCGCGCGGTATCCGGGTCGTCGGCCTGATGCCGGCCCGGATCGACACCGACCGGGTGCGCGAGCTGGACGCCCTGAGCGGCGACGCGTCGGCGGCCCGCGCGCGGGCGAGCGCGGCGATCCCGCTCGGCCGCTACGGCACCCCGGAGGAGTTCGGCAAGGTCGCGGCCTTCCTGCTCTCCCCGGCCGCCTCCTATCTGACGGGCGTGATGGTGCCGGTCGACGGCGGTGCCCTGCGCGGACTCTGACGGACGCTCACGTCGGCTCACCGGTACGGGTGTTCAGACCACCCGGCGGGCCTTCGGTCCGGCGCTGCGGCGCCGGACCGACGCCGTGAGCCTGAGGCGGCACGGGAGTTCGGCGAGTCCGAGGCTCGTGCGCGCGTTCTCCAACGGTCCGTCGTCGAGGGTCCGCACCAGGCGGGCGGTGTCGGCGCCCGGCTCCAGCCGCACGGTGGACCGCAGCAGCAGCCGGTGCGAGGCGCCGCTCGCCCGGACGGTCACCTTGTCGACCCGCGGCAGGTCGATCACCTCGGTCTCCACCGCGTCCTGCAGGGCGCGCTTGCGCATCCGCAGCGCCACACCCGCCCCGCCGGGGACGGGCACGGTGACGGTGCTGGGGCCGGCCCGGTGCAGTTGGGCGTAGAGCCAGCCGAGGGCGCCGACGACCACCACGGCCGGGACGGCGATGACCACCGGCCAGAACCAGGCCTGGTCGGACCAGTCGGCGCGGGTGGCGGCGCTGAGCACCGGCTGGTGCGGCGAGGTGAGCGGCCAGCCGTCCGGCATCGTGGCGTTCAGCCTGCCGTACAGGTCGAGTCCGCCGGCCAGCACCAGCAGGCCG
Source organism: Kitasatospora sp. NPDC007106 (assembly GCF_040634455.1). Lineage (NCBI taxonomy): Bacteria > Bacillati > Actinomycetota > Actinomycetes > Kitasatosporales > Streptomycetaceae > Kitasatospora > Kitasatospora sp. NPDC007106. The sequence continues at coordinate 6,785 of NZ_JBEYFP010000153.1, read as the reverse complement.
CCGAGCAGCAGGGCGATCCCGATGACCGCGAGGATCGTCCGGTTCACCGCGGACATGCTCATCGGGGTGCCTCCTGGGCGAGCCGGCGGTGGCCGTGCCGCCGGTCGTCCGGCCGGGCCGGGCGGACGGGCTGGATCCGCAGGTCCAGCCGGTACGGGCCGAGCAGCGGCACCGCGGCCAGCTCCTCGTTCAACTCCCTTTCCACGGCGATCGGTTCGGCGCTGCCGGTGACGGTGGCGACGGCCCGGTGGCGGCGCGCCTTCACCGTGCACCGCTCGACGCCCTCGATCCCGGTGGCCCGGGCGGAGAGCAGCGCGGCCACCCCGGCGCGGTCGATCGCGGCGCCCGGCCGGAGCAGCGGGAGCCAGCGGCGCAGCCCGGGGGCGAAGGCCAGCCAGCAGAGCAGCAGACCGACCGCCACGGCGCCGCCGGCGATGCCGAGCACCCAGGGGTCGTCGAGGTGGCGGGTCGCGGTCTCCTGCGCGAGGTCGGCCCGCCACTGCCGGGCGGCGTGTCCGGTGCCCTCGGAGATCGCGTCGTACAGCGCGGCCCCGCCGAGCACCAGCAGGCAGGTCACGACCAGCGCGGTGGCGGCCGTCCGCGCCGACCGCGGCCGGTGCGGGCGCTCGTACGGGACGGTCGGGCCCCACTCCTCGGGGCCGCCGCCGGGTTCGGCCTCGGGGTGCGCCAACTCGGCTTCCAGCCCGATGCGTTCGGGCAGCGCGACACCGGCGCCGATGAGCTGTTCCGGGGCGATCGCGGTCGGCTCGGCGGCGTACGGCGCGGGCCTGTCCGGTTCGGATTCCTCCGGCCGGGGCGGGGTCGGCGGTGCGCTCACCGGGTCGTCTCCGGGACGAGGCGCTCGACCAGCAGCGCGACCTCGGTGACGGGGGTGCCGGTGAGTTCGGCGACCCGGCCGGCGGCGGCGTCCCGGCAGAGGTGGGAGAGGCCGGCGAGGTCGGCCGGGTAGGGCAGGTCGAGGTGGAGGGTGACCCTGGCCTTGCCGCCGACCACCAGCACGGTGGCCCGCGGCGGTTTGCCGCGGGCCGTGCGGGCCGCCCAGATCTCGGCGAGGGCCTGCCGGACGGCCTGTTCGGCGAGCCGGGCGTAGACCCGGTCGGCGACCTTGAGCCGTCCGCGGCGGGCCGGGGGGATCGCTGCGGCGGCGGTCACCGCCGGCGCTCCCGGCCGCGGATGAGGTCGCCCAGGTCGCCGAGGTCGATGTCGCCCTCCAGCAGCCGCCCGAGGACGAAGCCGACCGCCCCGAGGACGGCGACCAGCAGGAAGGCGGCGAAACCGCCGAAGTACCCGGCGAAGCCCAGGGCCATTCCGGCCACCAGGCCGACCAGCGCCAGGTTCATCCGCTCCTCCTCGTGTCCGGCGGCAGACGGTGCTGCCCGGTGCTGCGTGCTGCTGGGGTGGTGCTCCGCGGGTGTTACTGGACGCGGCCGACCGGCTCCGGCTCCTCCTCGTCCGGCTCGTCCGGCAGGTGCACGTCGTTGACGGCGATGTTGACCTCGACGACCTCCAGGCCGGTCATCCGCTCGACGGCGTCGATGACGTTCGCCCGGACCTCGGCCGCCAGCAGCGGGATCACCACCCCGTACTCGACGACCAGGGCGATGTCGATGGCGGCCTGCTTCTCGCCGACCTCGGCCTTGACGCCGCGGCCCGCGCCGGACTTCGAGCCCGGGACGCGGTCGCGGACGGCACCGAAGGTCCGGGTGAAGCCGGAGCCGAGGGCATGGATCCCGGAGATCTCCCGGGCGGCCATCCCGGCGATCTTCTCGATCACGCCGACGGCGAGCGCGGTGCGGCCGCGCTCGGACGCGAGCGTGGTCTCCTCGGGCCCGGTGTGGCCCTTCTGCAGGTCGGCGGGGGTGGGGGTCTGCGGCATGGCGGGGTCTCCTGTGTCGTCTCCAGCTATATCGCAAATCAGCCCAACTCTGACATTTCGCCGCACGGGCCGCGCGTCGGGAGCGGAACGGGACGGCCCGGGCAGCGGGCGCCGACCGGGGAACGCCGAGGGCCCGGACCGCCGGGTGGCGGTCCGGGCCCTCGGGGCGGCTGCGGTCAGTCGCCGATGCCGGCGAGGTCCCGCATCCGGCGGTGCTGGGCGGCCCGCTCGGCGCTGCGCTGCTCGTCGTACGAGCGGCCGCCGGCGCCCTGCAGCAGGGCCTTGGTCTCGATGACGGCGTTGCGCGGCGCGGCGAGCAGTGCGGCGGCAAGGTCGCGGGCGGCGCCCTCCAGCTGCTCCGCCGGGACGGCCAGGTTGGCCAGGCCGATCGCCACGGACTCCTCGGCGCCGACCCAGCGGCCGGTCGCACAGATCTCCAGCGCCCGGCCGTACCCGACGAGGTCGGTGAGCGGCTTGGTGCCGCCGAGGTCCGGGACGAGGCCGAGCGAGGTCTCCTTCATGGAGAACTGGACGTCCTCGGCGACCACCCGCAGGTCGCAGCCGAGCGCCAGCTGGAAGCCGGCGCCGACCGCGTGGCCCTGGACGGCGGCGACGGTGACCACGTCCGGGCGGCGCCACCAGGTGAAGGCCTCCTGGTACTCGGCGATGGCGGCGCTCGTCTCCTCGTCGCTGCCGGCGGCGAGCTTGAGGAAGGAGTGCTCGCCGGGGATGCCCTCCGGGGTGAACATCTGACGGTCGAGGCCGGCCGAGAAGGAGACGCCCTCGGCGCGGAGCACCACCACGCGGACGGTGCCGGGCAGGGTGCGGCCGACCGAGGCGAGCGCCCGCCACATCGCCGGGCTCTGCGCGTTGCGGCGCGCGGGGTTGCAGAGCGTGACCAGCGCCAGTTCGCCCTCGACGTCGAGGCGGACGCCGACCTGCGCCCAGTCCTGGGGGTCGGTACCGACGGCGGGAGCGGTCATGGGGGGTTACCTCCAGCGGGGGACAGTAGAGCTACTGGAGAGTAACAAAAGCCGGGGCGACCGAACAGGGCCGCGCCGGAAACGACGAACGGCGGCCCGGGAGACCCGGCCGCCGCTCCGTCCGCACGTGCCGGCCGCGCCTCGGGCGCCGCCGGCAACCGCACGGGGACCGATCCGGCTCGGCTGCTCCACCACCGGATCACTCCTCGTCCGCGACCGGACCGGGGGCACTCCCCGACCGTCCGGCACGGAACCGTCTTGTCTGATGAACCGTCAGGAACCCGCTGCAGCAGTCACCTTGCTCTTGCCGCGCGTCGCACCGCCGCGGCCCCGGAGATTCACCCCGGACTCGCTGAGCATGCGGTGCACGAAGCCGTAGGAGCGACCCGTCTCCTCCGCGAGCGCACGAATGCTCGCCCCGGAGTCGTACTTCTTCTTGAGATCGGCCGCGAGCTTCTCACGCGCGGCACCTGTTACCCGGCTGCCCTTTTTCAGAGTCTCGGCCACCCGTGCCTCCTCGTAGCTGTGCTCGGTCAGATTCCCATGATCACCCATAGCCAGTCTCCTGGCCACCCATTCGACAAGGTCTGTCCCGGGAAAGCGCAGTCTGCCGGTGGTACCCGCAGTGCACAAGGGCGCTCACCCTGGGTGCACGCGCCCCCGCGGGCGTCGGCCGCCGGGCGAGAATCGGCTGATCAGAACGGACGGCCCCGCCGCGGAATCGCAGCGGGGCCGTCGTCAACGCATTCACCGGAAGACGCATTCCCGCGATCTTCGTCGGACCGGGATTTCTACGATGATCGGCTGATCCGGTGTCTACTCGGCGCCGGGAGTCGGCACTCGGGCGGTATTCGGGCCTGCTCTCGGGCCTGCTCTCAGGCGAGCGAGACGAGGTCCGCGTACGCCGGGCTCCAGAGGTCCTCGACGCCGTCCGGCAGCAGGATGATCCGCTCCGGCTGGAGCGCGTCGACCGCGCCCTCGTCGTGGGTGACCAGCACGACCGCGCCGGTGAAGGAGCGCAGCGCGCCGAGGATCTCCTCACGGCTGGCCGGGTCCAGGTTGTTGGTGGGCTCGTCGAGCAGCAGCACGTTGGCGCTGGAGACGACCAGGGTGGCCAGCGCGAGCCGGGTCTTCTCACCGCCGGAGAGCACGCCGGCCGGCTTGTCGACGTCGTCGCCGGAGAACAGGAAGGAGCCGAGGATCTTGCGGATCTGCACCAGGTCGGTGTCCGGCGCGGAGGAGCGCATGTTCTCCAGCACCGTGCGGTCCGGGTCCAGGGTCTCGTGCTCCTGGGCGTAGTAGCCGATCTTCAGGCCGTGCCCGGGGATCACCTCGCCGGTGTCCGGCTTCTCGACGCCCGCCAGCATCCGCAGCAGGGTGGTCTTGCCCGCGCCGTTGAGGCCCAGCACGACCACCTTGGAGCCGCGGTCGATGGCCAGGTCGACGTCGGTGAAGATCTCCAGCGAGCCGTAGGACTTCGACAGACCGGAGGCGGTCATCGGGGTCTTGCCGCACGGCGCCGGGTCGGGGAAGCGCAGCTTGGCGACCTTGTCGGAGACCCGCGCCTGCTCCAGGCCGGAGAGCAGCTTCTCGGCGCGGCGGGCCATGTTCTGCGCGGCGACGGTCTTGGTCGCCTTGGCGCGCATCTTGTCGGCCTGCGCGTTGAGGGTGGCGGCCTTCTTCTCGGCGTTGGCGCGCTCGCGCTTGCGGCGCTTCTCGTCGTCCTCGCGCTGCTGCTGGTACTGCTTCCAGCCCATGTTGTAGATGTCGATCGCGGCGCGGTTGGCGTCCAGGTAGAAGACCTTGTTGACGACCGTCTCGACCAGGTCGACGTCGTGCGAGATGACGATGAAGCCGCCCTTGTAGGTCTTCAGGAAGTCCCGCAGCCAGGCGATCGAGTCGGCGTCGAGGTGGTTGGTCGGCTCGTCGAGCAGCAGGATGTCGGCGTCCGAGAAGAGGATCCGGGCCAGCTCCACACGGCGGCGCTGACCGCCGGAGAGGGTGTGCAACGGCTGGTTGAGGATGCGGTCCGGCAGGCCCAGCGCGGCCGCGATGGTCGCCGCCTCGGCCTCGGCCGCGTAGCCGCCCTTGGTGAGGAACTCGGTCTCCAGATTGGCGTACTTCTTCATCGCGCGTTCCCGGGTGGCGCCCTGGCCGTTCGCCATCCGGTCCTCGTTCTCGCGCATCTTGCGGAGCACGGTGTCCAGGCCGCGGGCGGAGAGGATGCGGTCCTTGGCGAGGACGTCGAGGTCGCCCGTCCGCGGGTCCTGCGGCAGGTAGCCGACCTCGCCGGTGCGGGTGACCGTGCCGCCCGCCGGCAGGCCCTCGCCGGCCAGCACCTTGGTCATGGTGGTCTTGCCGGCGCCGTTGCGGCCGACCAGGCCGATCCGGTCGCCGGGGGCGATCCGGAAGGACGCGGACTCGATGAGGACGCGGGCGCCGGCGCGCAGCTCCAGGGCGTTCGCGGAAATCATGGCTGGGTCTCTCCAGGGACGGGGGCGGGGCCCGGCGGCCGGGCGGAATGCAGGCGGAAGGGCGGGGCGGCGGCGGGCCTTCGAATGCTCGCCGACCGGCGCCTAATGCCCGAGGAACACAGCCATACGGCCCAGTCTACCGGGCGGCCGGGATTCCCCCCGGGCTGTGCCGGGCGCAGCCCGGCCGGACCGCCGCTCAGCCCGCCGGGCAGCCCTCCTGCGGGGAGACCGCCGCGAACGGCAGCTGCGGGCTGGTGCAGACCGTCTCCGGGGCGCCGCGCCGGGTGTCGAAGACCTTGGTGCCGAGGATCGGGCCGTCCTCAACCGTCACCCGGTGGGCGTCCAGGCGCTTGAGCACGACCTCCGGCCCGGCGTTGAGCTGCCAGCCGCGGCCGGCCAGCCGGAAGCCGTTGATGCCGCCGGGCAGCAGCTTGCCGGTGTTCGGTCCGGTGACGCAGGTGCGCGGCACCAGGACGGCGTTGTCGGTGTGCACCGCGCGCAGCGGGTCGTACGAGCAGCCCTGCGGCGGGCGGGAGTTGTAGCGCAGGTCGCCGTCGCGGTCGCGGAAGCCCATGGTGAGCGAGGGCGTGACGACGGCCACCCAGGGCTCGTCCTCCAGGGCCGTCTGCAGCGCGGCGGCGGCCCGGCGGACCGCGACGGCCTGCTTCTGCTCCTCGGTGCGGTCGGCGGCGCCGGGCTCGCCGTCCGCGCGCAGCCAGTCGGCCAGGCCCGGCACCGCGCGGTGCCAGCGCACCTGGTGGTCGCTCGGGCGGACCGAGGTGACCAGTCCGTCGTCCCAGACGACGACCGCGCTCTCGCCGGCCATGGCGAGGTGCAGGGCGGTGGCGTCCTCGCGGCGGTAGGACCACAGGTGGTCGCCGGTCGCGCGGTCGTACGCCTCCAGGCCGGGGCCGACCTTCAGCTCCAGCGCGCCCGCGTCCAGGACCTGCGCGCCGACCGGGCTGGCGTCCGCGACGCCCGGCTCCGCGACCCGGTCGCCGAACGGCACCGGGCGTGTGACGTCCGTGGCATCGGGGCCGATGTGGAAGTGGCCGCCCTTGTCGTGGTCCAGCAGGGCGGCGAAGATGCTGGGCGAGTCGACCCTGGGCGCGGCGAACCAGTCCATGACGCCCTTGGAGGAGACCAGCGCGACGGTCTGGAGGTCGCCCACCAGGCCGTGTTCGGCGATCGGCGGGTAGCGGTCCATCAGCACACTCCGTGTTCGAGTTCCAGCCCCCCGGACGAAGCCGACCGAGGCCCTTCCGCCCCGGCCGTTCCTGTCGGTGACATCGGCCGGCCTGCCCCCCTCGGACGGCCGAACCGGCGTGCCTGCGCTAGACGTTGTCCCCGGGCATCCCCGCGGACGAGGTGTCGGAGTCGGTGAGCGGCTCCAACCGGCCCTTGGTGTCGAGCCGGTAGACCAGTACCAGG
>NZ_JBEYFP010000152.1:0-11468 GCF_040634455.1 Kitasatospora sp. NPDC007106 | reverse complement strand
GCCGCCGTGGACGCCGCCCCCGCGGCCGACCGGCCGGCCCGGGTCGCCGCGTACTGGGTGCTCAAGGAGGCGTACCTCAAGGCCGTCGGCACCGGGCTGCGGCGGGAGCTCGCGGGCTTCTCCTTCACCCCGCCGGAGAGCCGGCCGATCCGGGTCACCGACCCGGCCCGGCCGGCCGCCGAGAACGCCGCCTGGCACTTCGAACTGCTCCACCCCGCACCGGGATTCGTCCTCGCCGCCGCCGTGCAGGACGGCCGGGGCGGCCGCATCCACCGCACCCTGATCGCCCCCTAGCCAGCTAAGGACCCCTCATGTCTGCAACCGCCAAGCCCCGGGTCGCGGTCGTCGGCGCCGGCGTGGCCGGCCTGTCCGCCGCCTACCGGCTCCGCGAGCACGCCGAGATCACCCTGTTCGAGCAGGACGACCGCGTCGGCGGGCACGCCCACACGATCGAGGTCGAGGACGCCGGCCGTGTGCTCGGCATCGACACCGCCTTCGTGGTCTTCAACGAGCCCAGCTACCCCAACCTCAGCCGCTTCTTCGGCGAACTGGGCGTCGCCACCCGCCGGCACGAGGGCGGCTTCAACTTCTTCGACCTGGACTCCGGCCTGCAGTACGGCACGGCCGAGATGGCGCTGCCGGAGGAGGAGGTGCTGGCCCGCTACCCGGCGGAGTTCCGCACCATCTGGAGCGAGGCCCGGCGCTTCCACCAGGAGGGCCGCAAGGACTTCCTGCGCAAGCGCACCGACCTGCCGCTGGGGGAGTACCTGGACCGCGGCGGCTACAGCGCCGAGTTCCGGTACGGCTACGTGATCCTGCTGTGCACGGCGGTCTGGTCGGTGCCGGCCGAGCTGATCTGGGAGATGCCGGCCACCACGGTGATCGCCTTTTTCATGGCGCACGACGAGGGCGGCCTCGGCGGGCAGCGGGTCGACTGGCAGACGGTGGAGGGCGGTTCGGTCCAGTACGTGCGGAAGGCGCTGACCGCGATCGACCCCAAGCTGCGGCTCGGCGAGCGGGTGCTGTCGGTCACCGAGCAGCCGGAGGGGGCCACCGTCACCACCGCGTCCGGCGCCGAGCGCTTCGACCACGTGGTGGTCGCCGCGCACGGCGACCAGGCCCGCGCCCTGCTCACCGAGCCGAGCCCGCTGCAGCGCGAGACGCTCGCCCGGATCCGCTACAACTCCTCCGTCGCGGTGCTGCACACCGACCCGTCGGTGATGCCCGCCGACCGCTCCCGCTGGGACAACTGGAACTACGGCAAGGTCGCGGTGGGCGGCGAGGTCCGCCCGTACGTCGCCTACTACATGAACCGGCTGCACGGCTTCGAGTCCGAGCAGGACTACTTCGTCACCCTGGACTGCCCGCTGCCGGTGCGCGAGGAGTCGGTGATCCGCGAGCTGCACTACGAGCACCCGGTGATCGACCTGGACCTGCGCACCCTGCAGAGGACCATCTACCGGGTCAACGAGGGCACCCGGATCAAGCTCTGCGGCTCCTACTTCCACTCCAAGCGGCTGCACTGGGACCAGATCGGCTCGCACGAGGCGGCGTTCTCCTCCGGGCTGGAGGCGGCGGAGCAACTGCTGCGGGAGCTCGGGCGCTGAGGCGCTCCCCGAAAGAGCTGGCATTGGAAAGCGCCACTCTCTATAGTGGATAGCGCAAGGTTCCACTATCGGTTTCGGCGAGCCCTCGTGCGTGGGTTCGCCGATCGGCGGCCGAGGAAGGCTGACCCCATGCCTACGCTCCCCTGGACCACACCCAACGCTCCTCGGCCGCAGGCCCGGGCCGTGGTGATGGCCTCCCGCTTCGAGGTCCGCTCGCTCGCCGACGTGCCGCGCTTCTTCTGGAAGTCGCTGGCCGCCTGGCGGCAGGTCCGCACCGCGCCCGGCGCCGTCGGCGCCTCGCTCATCGCCCAGCCGCTCAAGCGCACCTTCTGGACGCTCTCCGCCTGGGAGTCCCGGGAGGCGCTCTACACCTTCGCCAAGACCGAGCCGCACTACTCGATCATGACCTCGCTGCGGTCGACCATGGACAACTCCACCTTCACCTTCTGGGACGTGCCGGTGGAGGAGCTCCCGATCACCTGGGCCGACGCCAAGCGCCGGCTCGCCGAGCAGCGGCAGGCCGACGCCGCCCCGGCCGAGGGCGCCGGGGCCTGACCGCCGCCGTTCCTCCCGGGCGGGCCGCACCCCGGCCCGCCCGGACCCGGCCGGCCCGGACCCCGCTGCACCGCGACCGTCGAGCCGCGACCCCCCGCACCACGACAGACCCCCGCTGCACCACGACCGAAGGAGAAAGCTGTCATGTCCTCGACAGGATTGCGGTCCGTCCCGGCCGGGGACCTCCCCGCCGACGGCGGCGGCCGCACCGTGCCGCTCTGGCTGTCGATCGTCGCCTGCAGCGTGCCGATGTTCATGGTCGCGCTCGACAACCTGGTGGTCTCCACCGCCCTGCGCACCCTGGCCGTCGACCTCAAGGCCGACACCCGCGACCTCCAGTGGTTCGTCAACGCCTACGTCCTCAGCTTCTCCTGCCTGCTGCTGATCGGTGCCGCGCTCGGCGACCGCTTCGGGCGCCGGAAGGTCTTCGTCCTCGGCATCGCGGTCTTCACGCTCTCCTCGATCGCCTGCGGCCTCGCCGACACCAGCGCCGAACTCATCACCGCCCGCACCGTCCAGGGCTTCGGCGCCGCCGCCGTCATGCCGCTCTCGCTCACCCTGCTCTCGCAGGCCGTCCCCGAGCGGCTGCGCAGCCTCGCCCTCGGCCTGTGGGGCGCGGTCAGCGGCCTCGCCATCGCGCTCGGCCCGGTGGTCGGCGGCGCCGTCGTCGACGGCCTCGCCTGGGAGTGGATCTTCTGGATCAACGTGCCGGTCGGCGTGCTCGCCGTCCCGTTCGTCCTCAAGGTGCTGAAGGAGAGCCGCGGCGAGCGCGCCGGCCTCGACCTGCTCGGCATGCTGCTCGCCTCGGCCGGCCTGCTCGCCCTGGTCTGGGGCATCGTCAACGGCAGCGAGGACGGCTGGACGGACGGCCGCATCCTCGGCGCCTTCGCGGCCGCCGCCGTCCTGCTGACCGCCTTCGTGCTCTGGGAGCGCCGCGTCGAGCACCCGCTGCTGCCGCTCGGCTTCTACCGCGTCCGCGCCTTCACCCTGACCAACGTCGTGTCCGCCTCGATGTACTTCGGCGTGTTCGGCTCGATTTTCTTCCTCTCCCAGTACCTGCAGATCGCGCCCTACCGCACCCCGCTGCACGCCGGCGTGCTCACCCTCGCCTGGACCCTGATGCCGATGTTCATCGCCCCGGTCGCCGGCGCGCTGACCGACCGGGTCGGCGGCGGCCGGCTGATGGCGCTCGGCCTCTTCCTGCAGGCCGCCGGCCTCGCCTGGATCAACCTGGCCGCCACCGACGACACCCCCTACTCCCACCTGGTCGGCGCGATGCTGGTGGCCGGCGCCGGCATGGGCTTCGCCATCGCCCCGACGGCGGCCGTGGTGCTGGGCGCGGTCGGCCCCGAGCACCGCGGCAAGGCCTCCGGCGCCAACACCACCGTCCGGGAGATCGGCGGCGCGCTCGGCATCGCCGTGCTCAGCAGCGTCTTCCTGGAGTACGGCAGCCCGGTGAACGCCCAGGAGTTCGTCAAGGGCCTGCACCCGGCGGTCTGGGTCGGCGTCGCGGTGGTGGTGTTCGGCGGCGCCTGCGCCCTGTTCATCCCGCGCCCGCCCCGCCCGGCCGCCGAGCCGGTGGAGGACGTCCCCGCGGACGAGCCCGCCCCCGCCAACGCCTGACGGACCCGCTCCCGGAGGAGCGGTCGTCGAACGCCGAAGGCCCCCGGAACTCCCGGGGGCCTTCGGCGTGCGTCCGTGCGGCCGTCAGCCGCGGGCGCCCTCGAAGGCGCGGTGCGAGGCGTTCGCCTGGGCCAGCCGGCGCATCGCCCCGATCAGGGCGTCGCCGAGCACGGTGCCCAGCACCGCGCCCTCCACCTTGCTGTCCAGGCCCTCGCGGCGGCCGATCAGCGCCAGCTCCGCCGTGGAGAGCCGCTCCGCGGCGGCCGCGTAGTCGTCGAAGACGTCGAGCAGGTCGTCCTGGCCGAGGTCGCGGAGGGTCACCACCAGCTGGGCCAGCGCCTGCCGGGCGGGGTTGCCCGGCTTCACCTCCCAGCCGTGCCGCTCGACGAGCTCCTCGACCAGCTTCTCCGCACTCTCCCAGGCGTCCGGGTCGGCCGCGGTCACCGCCGGGGTGACGGCGGCCTGGGCGATGCCCAGCACCTGGTGCAGGCTGTTGCCGGGCTCGTCGATCGCCTGCAGGACGTCGCGGGTCGCGGCCACCGAGAGCTTGCCGACCTCGACCATCGCCCGCACCAGCTTCAGCCGGTGCACGTGGGGCTCGCCGTACTGGGCCTGGTTCGGACTGGTCAGCTCGCCGCCGGGCAGCAGTCCCTCCCGCAGGTAGTACTTGATGGTCGGGACCGGCACCCCGGTCCGCCGGCTCAGCTCTCCGATGCGCATGGCGTCCCGTCTGTTCGAGGGTCGGACGGTCCGCGCGGCGGGCGGCGGACCAATATGGATAGCATACGTCTCCACTATCGGTGTCCGCCCGGGAACCGCGGGCACCCGCGCCGGGCACGGCGCCGCCCCGTATACCGTGGTGGGCGTGCAGGTACTCCAGAACGCCCCGCTCGCCCCGCTGACCACGCTCCGGCTCGGCGGCCCCGCCCGCCGCCTCGTCACGGCCACCACCGACGACGAGGTCGTCGCGGCCGTCCGCGAGGCCGACGCGGCCGGCGAGCCGCTGCTCCTGCTGGGCGGCGGCTCCAACCTGGTGATCGGCGACGCGGGCTTCGACGGCACCGTGCTGCGGATCGCCACCCGCGGCTTCGAGCTGGACGGCACCCGCCTGGAGCTGGCCGCCGGCGAGGTCTGGGCCGACGTGGTCGCCCGCACCGTCGCCTCGGGCCTCGCGGGCGTCGAGTTCCTGGCCGGCATCCCCGGCTCGGCCGGCGCCACCCCCGTGCAGAACGTCGGCGCCTACGGCCAGGAGGTCGCCGAGACGATCACCGAGGTCGTCGCCTACGACCGGCAGGCGGGGGAGACGGTCGTCCTCACCAACGCCGAGTGCGCCTTCTCCTACCGGCACAGCCGCTTCAAGGCCGACCCGAACCGCTACGTGGTGCTGCGGGTGCGCTTCGCCCTGGAGGACGCCGCCGGGCAGTCCTCGCCGGTCAAGTACGCCGAGGTCGCCCGGACGCTCGGCGTGGCCGCGGGGGAGCGGGTGGACCTCGCCACCGCCGCCGGCACCGTGCTGGAGCTGCGGGCCGGCAAGGGCATGGTGCTGGACCCGGAGGACCACGACACCTGGTCGGCCGGCTCCTTCTTCACCAACCCGGTGCTCACCGCCGAGCAGTACGCGGCCTTCACCGCCCGGCTCGACGGCCTGACCGCCCCCGCCTTCCCCGCGCCCGACGGCCGCACCAAGACCTCCGCCGCCTGGCTGATCGACAAGGCGGGCTTCACCAAGGGCTACGGCACCGGCCGGGCCACCCTCTCCACCAAGCACACCCTGGCGCTCACCAACCGGGGCTCGGCCAGCACCGAGGACCTACTGGCGCTGGCCCGCGAGGTCCGCGACGGCGTGCGCGCCGCCTTCGGCGTGGAGCTGGTGAACGAGCCCGTGATGGTCGGCGTCGCCCTCTAGGGCGGCAGCGCTCGCCGGGCCGGCCAGCCACCCGTCGATGTCGGCCAGCAGCTCCTTGCGCACCGACTCGGGTGCGAGCGAGCCGCGCACCGACTGGCGGGCCAGCTCGGCGAGCTCGGCGTCGGAGAAGCCGTGCACCGTCCGGACGAGGTCGTACTGGGCGGCCAGCCGGGAGCCGAAGAGCAGCGGGTCGTCCGCGCCCAGGGCCATCGGCACACCGGCCTCGAAGAGGGTGCGCAGCGGCACGTCCTCGGCGCGCTCGTAGACGCCCAGCGACACGTTGGACGAGGGGCAGACCTCACAGGTGACGCCGCGCGCGGCCAGCCGCTCCAGCAGCCGGGCGTCCTCCGCGGAGCGGACGCCGTGCCCGATCCGGCCGGCGCCCAGGTCGTCCAGGCAGTCCCGGACGGACTCCGGGCCGGAGAGCTCGCCGCCGTGCGGGGCCGCCAGCAGCCCGCCCTTGCGGGCGATCTCGAAGGCGCGGTCGAAGTCCCGGGCGAGCCCGCGGCGCTCGTCGTTGGAGAGGCCGAAGCCGACCACGCCGCGGTCGGTGTAGCGGACGGCCAGCCGGGCGAGGGTGCGCGCGTCCATCGGGGACTTCATCCGGTTGGCCGCGACCACCACCCGCATGCCCACCCCGGTGGCCGCCGAGGCCTCCCGCACCGCGTCGAGGATCAGCTCCAGCGCCGGGATCAGCCCGCCGAGCCGCGGCGCGTACGAGGTGGGGTCGACCTGGATCTCCAGCCAGCGCGAGCCGTCCCGCCGCTCGTCCTCGGCGGTCTCGCGGACCAGGCGCCGGATGTCGGACTCGTCGCGGAGCACCGAGCGGGCGGTGTCGTAGAGGCGCTGGAAGCGGAACCAGCCGCGCTCGTCCGTCGCCCGCAGGCTGGGGGGCTCGCCGGAACTCAGGGCCTCCGGCAGCCGCACCCCGTGCTTGTCGGCCAGTTCCAGCAGCGTGGCCGGGCGCATCGACCCGGTGAAGTGCAGGTGGAGGTGGGCCTTGGGCAGGAGGACGACGTCACGCGGGGCTGAAAGGCGATCCATCCACCGATCCTGCCGCATTCCGGCGGCGAACGGGAGCCGCCCCCTGAACATCCCTCGAAAGAATGAGTTTCAACGGGGTGTCAGGGGGCGGTGCGGCAGCCGGGGAGCGTCAGTCGCGGGCCTCGGCCAGCAGTCGCTGGATCCGGGTCACGCCCTCGACCAGGTCGGCGTCGCCGAGCGCGTAGGACAGCCGCAGGTAGCCGGGGGTGCCGAAGGCCTCGCCCGGGACGACCGCGACCTCGGCCTCGTCCAGGATCAGCGCGGCGAGCTCGGAGGAGCTGGCCGGGCGCTTCCCGCGGATCTCCTTGCCGAGCAGGCCCTTGACCGACGGGTAGACGTAGAAGGCGCCCTCGGGCTCGGGGCAGAGCACGCCGTCGATCTCGTTGAGCATCTTCACGATCGTGCGGCGGCGGCGGTCGAAGGCGGTCTTCATCTCGTCGACGGCCGACAGGTCGCCGGCCACCGCGGCCAGCGCGGCCACCTGGGCGACGTTGGAGACGTTGGAGGTGGCGTGCGACTGCAGGTTGGTCGCGGCCTTCACGACGTCCTGCGGGCCGATCAGCCAGCCCACCCGCCAGCCGGTCATCGCGTAGGTCTTGGCGACGCCGTTGACCACGACGCACTTGTCGCGCAGCTCGGGCAGCAGGGCCGGCAGCGAGGTGAACTCGGCGTCCCCGTAGACCAGGTGCTCGTAGATCTCGTCGGTGAGCACCCACAGGCCGTGCTCCAGCGCCCAGCGGCCGATCGCCTCGGCCTCCTCGCGGGTGTACACCGCGCCGGTCGGGTTGGACGGCGAGACGAAGAGCACCACCTTGGTGTTCTCGGTGCGGGCCGCCTCCAGCTGCTCGACCGAGGCCTTGTAGCCGGTGGTCTCGTCGGTGACGACCTCGACCGCCACGCCGCCCGCGAGCTGGATCGACTCCGGGTAGGTGGTCCAGTACGGCGCCGGGACGATGACCTCGTCGCCCGGGTCGAGGATCGCGGCGAAGGCCTCGTAGATGGCCTGCTTGCCGCCGTTGGTCACGAGCACCTGGGAGGCGTCCACCTCGTAGCCCGAGTCGCGCAGCGTCTTGGCGGCGATCGCGGCCTTGAGCTCGGGCAGGCCGCCGGCCGGGGTGTAGCGGTGGTTCTTCGGGTCCTGGCAGGCGGCGACCGCGGCGTCGACGATGTAGCCCGGGGTCGGGAAGTCGGGCTCGCCCGCGCCGAAGCCGATGACGGGGCGGCCGGCCGCCTTGAGGGCCTTGGCCTTGGCGTCCACGGCGAGGGTGGCGGACTCCGCGATGGCGCCGATCCGGGCGGACACCCGGCGGTCGGCGGGACGGACGTTGGCGGGGGTGGAAGCGCTCATGCCTGCATCGTCGCAGAGTGGGCACCGCCGGGGCAGGAGGGTTCCAGCATGCGTACCGGGCGTCCCACGATGTGTCCCCGCAGGCCCGGCGACGGGCCCCGTCGGGCGACGTCGGCAAATGAGGTTCGACCAAACGCCTCGGAACCCGTATGCTCGACCACCGATGGCCCCCGCGGACCGCAACGCCGATGCGTACACCACGCACCGGCACCGATGCGGTAGGTTGGGGGTCAACTCCGGGGCCGCGAGGCACCGTAGGGCACTAGCTCAATTGGTAGAGCACCGGTCTCCAAAACCGGCGGTTGGGGGTTCGAGTCCCTCGTGCCCTGCTGCTTTTTTCGTACCGAGCCCGTTCGCTCCACAGAGCGAGCGGGCTTGATGCGGAGAGGGCCCCGTCAGCAATGCACTTCGCCGGACCGGCGCGCCCACCCCGGGCACGCTTCTCGGCAGGACCCGGATTCAGGTGAGGACGAGTGACGGAGACCACGGGCTCCACCGCAACGCCTGAGAGCGGCAACCCCGAGGGTGCCGACGGCGCTGCCGCCACGCCTGACGAGGCGCTCTCCCGCCGCGACCGGAAGCGCGCCCGCAAGGCGCAGGGCGGCGACCGCAAGTCCGGCAAGCGGGCCAAGAAGGGCCTCTTCGCGCGCATGGCGGTCTTCTACCGCCAGATCATCGCCGAGCTCCGCAAGGTCGTCTGGCCGAGCCGCGGCGAGCTGATCCAGTACACCACCGTGGTCGTCGTCTTCGTCGTCACGATCATGCTCGTGGTCTACGGCCTCGACACCGCCTTCGCCAAGCTCAGCCTGCTGATCTTCGGCTGACCCCGCGCCCGATCCGGCGCGACTTTCCTCCGCGGACGCCACCGGCCCGACCGGCCGGTGCGCGACGTCCGGACACCCGCCCGGCCCCGTCCTGCGCACCCGAGACCGGTGCCCCGCCCCTCCGGGACGGGAGACCGGTCCGGGCTTTCGGCGCCGACAGGGCGGGCCAGCTACCGTTGACTCGGTACTGTTGAGGTATCCGTTACACATCCCAGGAAAGAAGCAGCGCCCGTGTCTGAGTCCCCCCTGTACGACGCCGACGCCGACGAGACCGTCCGCGACGCGGACGTCGCGGCCGAGGCCGCCGACGCCGAGGCTGCGGAGCAGATCCTCGACGCCGCCGACGCCGACGAGGACGAGGTCGAGGCTGCGGACGAGGCGGAGGCGGGCGTGCCGGCCGAGGCCGCCGCGCTGCACGAGGTCGCCGACGCCGAGGCCGCCGCCGAGGAGGCGTTCACCGCCGAGGCGGAGGAGAGCGACCCGGTCGCCGAGTTCCGCGAGAAGCTCCGCCTCGCGCCGGGCGAGTGGTACGTCATCCACACGTACGCCGGCTACGAGAACCGCGTGAAGCAGAACCTGGAGCAGCGCTCCGTCTCGCTGAACGTCGAGGACCGCATCTTCGAGTCGGCCGTGCCGCAGGAAGAGGTCGTCCAGATCAAGAACGGCGACCGCAAGACCATCCGTCAGAACAAGCTCCCCGGCTACGTCCTGGTCCGCATGGAGCTGGACGCCGAGTCCTGGGGCGTCGTCCGCAACACCCCGGGTGTCACCGGCTTCGTCGGCAACGCCTACGACCCGTACCCGCTGACGCTGGACGAGGTCGTCAAGATGCTCGCGCCGGACGTCGAGCGCGCCGCGGCCAAGGAGGCCGGCAAGGCGTCCCCGGTCCGCCCGGTCGAGGTCCAGGTGCTCGACTTCGAGGTCGGCGACTCGGTCACCGTCACCGACGGCCCGTTCGCGACCCTGCAGGCGACCATCAACGAGATCAACCCCGACTCGAAGAAGGTCAAGGGCCTGGTCGAGATCTTCGGCCGCGAGACCCCGGTCGAGCTGTCGTTCGACCAGATCCAGAAGAACTGACGCAGATCTTCGGCTTCGGGGCGGGGCGCAGGCTCCGCCCCGGAGCCGTTTTGGTCCAGGGCCGCATCAGCGGTTAGCCTGGTCCGATGTGTGTGCTGGCGGCCGGGTGTCGCCCCGACCGATGCACACGCCGAAATCACCTCTCGGAAGGACCCGGAGAGACATGCCTCCCAAGAAGAAGAAGGTCACGGGGCTTATCAAGCTCCAGATCAACGCCGGTGCGGCCAACCCGGCCCCGCCGGTCGGCCCCGCGCTGGGTCAGCACGGCGTCAACATCATGGAGTTCTGCAAGGCCTACAACGCCGCGACCGAGTCGCAGCGCGGCATGATCGTGCCGGTGGAGATCACGGTCTACGAGGACCGCACCTTCACCTTCATCACGAAGACGCCGCCGGCCGCGCGCCTCATCCTGAAGGCCGCCGGCATCGACAAGGGCTCCAGCGAGCCGCACAAGACCAAGGTCGCCAAGCTCACGGCTGCCCAGGTCCGCGAGATCGCCACCGTGAAGCTCCCCGACCTGAACGCCAACGACCTGGACGCCGCGTCGAAGATCATCGCCGGCACCGCCCGGTCGATGGGCATCACCGTCGAGGGCTGATCAGCCCAGTCGTCCCCGTGGTAGGGCCGAGCGCGGCCCGTTCCCACCACGAACTCCATCACCTTCAGGAGAAGCAGTGAAGCGCAGCAAGGCCCTCAAGGCCGCGGACGCCAAGGTCGACCGCAGCCGGATCTACGCCCCGCTCGAGGCCGTCCGCCTCGCCCGGGAGACCTCCACCACCAAGTTCGACGCGACCGTCGAGGTTGCCATGCGCCTGGGTGTCGACCCGCGCAAGGCCGACCAGATGGTCCGCAGCACCGTCATCCTCCCGCACGGCACGGGTAAGACCGCTCGGGTCCTGGTCTTCGCGACCGGTGACCGTGCCGAGGCCGCGCGTGCTGCCGGCGCCGACATCGTCGGCTCCGACGAGCTGATCGACGAGGTTGCCAAGGGTCGCCTGGACTTCGACGCCGTCGTCGCCACCCCGGACCTCATGGGCAAGGTCGGCCGCCTCGGCCGCGTGCTCGGTCCCCGTGGCCTGATGCCGAACCCGAAGACCGGCACCGTCACCCCGGACGTCGCCAAGGCCGTCAACGACATCAAGGGCGGCAAGATCGAGTTCCGCGTCGACAAGCACTCGAACCTGCACCTGATCATCGGTAAGGCCTCCTTCACCGACGAGCAGCTGGTCGAGAACTACGGCGCCGCGCTCGAGGAGGTCCTCCGGGCCAAGCCGGCCGCCGCCAAGGGCCGCTACATCAAGAAGATCGCGTTCTCGACCACCATGGGCCCGGGCGTCCAGGTGGACCCGAACCGCACCCGCAACCTCCTCGTCGAGGAGGACCCGGCCGCCGTCTGAGCCACCGTGCTCCGGCAGTAGCCGCGTCCTGGGCGCACCGCGCAGTTCGTGACCGACGGGCCCGCACCCCCTTCACCGGGGGTG
>NZ_JBEYFP010000151.1:0-11475 GCF_040634455.1 Kitasatospora sp. NPDC007106 | reverse complement strand
ATTAAACAACAATACGGAATACGTTTTATGTCTTGGGGTGACTGGTGTTCAGAGGTGGGCTAGTCCGGGGCGGGCACGTGTCGGCGGCGGGCGGCGGGGTCGGCCGCCGACGGGCGGTCAGGCGGCCGGTCCGGTGCGGTCGATCGTGCCCGGGGGCGGCGCCCGGAAACCGCGGTCCGGCCGGGGGCCGGTGGCGGCGGTGCGGGCTTCGGCCACGGGACGCTCTGCGGTGGACACGGAACGGAACCTTAGGTTAGGCGTACCTAATCGCGTCAAATCGGCCGATCTGTCGGGGTGTCGGTGTGTCGACGGCCCGTCAGGTCCATGTAAGGTGAGGCATACCTTAGTTGATCACGGGAGTCCTCCGATGCTCCAGCTGACGGCCGCGCGCGCCTCCGCCGCCGGGCCACCCGCATCGATTCGGCGTCTTGTCGACATCTGCCCGGCACTGCCGGTCACCCTGCTCGACAGACCGCCGGCCGACCGCGAACGCTGGTGCCCCGGAGACGCCCTGGCCGCCCGCGCCGAATCCCTCGTCGCCGCCGAGGCCGCCCGCATCGAGGCCGCGCACGGCACCGCCCCGCGGCCCCACGTCGCCGCGTCCCGGCTCCTCCACCACTACCTGTGGTCGCTCTGCCTGCTCACCGCCGGGCCCTGGTACCTCGACGGACGGGCCGCCCGGATCGCCCCCTCCGCCCTCTGGATCGAGGAGTCCACCGGAGACCTCGCCCTGCTCGCCGACCTCCCCGACGACGGACCGCACGGACCGGACGGCCTGCGGACGACGGTCGCCGCCCACGCGGGGCCGGTGCTCGGTGCCTTCCAGCCGTACGTCCGGCGCGGACCCCACGCCCTCTGGGGCATGGTCACCGACGACCTGGTCTCCGCCCTCTGGTACCTCGGCCGGATCCTCGGCGAGGAGGACCGGGCGGTCACCGCAGCCTCCGTCCTGCTGCCCGGCGGCACCCCGCCCTTCAGCGGCGCCGCCGCCTTCCGCCGTCTCCCCGGCACGGAGGGCCGCCGCCACTGGACCCGCACCCGCCAGGGCTGCTGCCTCTACTACGCCGTCCGCCCGGACGAGGCCTGCACCACCTGCCCCCGCACCCCCGACGACGAACGCGTCCGCCGCCTGGAGTCGTGAGTGCGGGTGGACCAGGTGCCCCCACGCGCCCCTGATCGGGCTCCCCCGATCCTGCGAGGTTCAGGCCCTGCGGGAGACGGCCACGCCGGTGAGGCAGAGGGCGCCGCCGGCGAGGGCGAGGGGGGCGGGGAGTTCGCCGAGGAGGAGCCAGGCCATCAGCACCACCAGGGCGGGGACGGCGTACGTGGTGGCGCCCATCCGGCCGGCGGTGGTGCGGGAGAGGGCGTAGGCCCAGGTGGTGAAGGCGAGGGCGGTCGGGAAGAGGCCGAGGTAGACCAGGCCGAGGACGGCGGAGGCCGGGGCCCGGCCGAGGTCGTGCACCAGGCCGGGCGCGAACGGCAGGCAGGCGACCGCGCCGATCAGGCAGCCGAAGGTGGTGGTCTGCAGGGGAGTGGCGTGCCGCAGCGCGGGCTTCTGGAGCACCACGCCCGCCGCGTACGCCGCGGCGGACAGCAGGCAGAGCACGATGCCGAGCAGCGAGCCGTGCCCGCCGTCGCCGGACATCGACAGCCCGGTCACCACGGCGCCCGTGAAGGAGACCGCGATCCCGGCGACCAGTCCGCGCGGGAAGCCCTCCTTGAGCAGCCAGCCGCCGAGCAGGGCGATGAGCAGCGGGCCGATGTTGACCACCATCGCGGCGGTGCCCGCGTCGACCTGCTGCTCGCCCCAGTTGAGCGCCACCATGTAGAACCCGAACCAGAGCACTCCGGAGGCGGCGATGCCGGGCCAGGCGGCCCGCGGCGGCAGCCCCTCGCCGCGGGCGGCCAGCAGGACGATCAGCGCGATCGCGCCGACGGCGAGCCGGCCGAGGGCGAGTGCCCCGGGGCCGAAGGAGGTGCCGGCGTCGCGGATGACGACGAAGGCGGAGGCCCACAGCACGACGGTGGTGGCGGCCGCGCCGAGGGCGCGTCCGTCGAGCGGCGCGGCGGCGTCGGTGAGTGTCTGCTCCATGCCGCGCACGGTACCGGCCGGAGGGTTCGTTGCCGACCGAAATATCGCGGGCCGAAACGGCGCAGGCCGCCGGTCAGCAGCCCTCGGAGAGCAGCTTGTCGTACGCGGCCCGGACGGTGCGGTCCATGGCGAGCATGAACTGGGCGTCGGCGGTGGCCCGGGCGAGCGGGCGGACCCGGCGGATCCGCTCGGTCAGTCCGGCGGCCTCCTCGGGGGTGAGGTCGTCGACGTGGGCGAGTCCGCCGAGCAGGTGGTCGCGGGCGAGTTCGGTGAAGGCCTCGGCGACGGCGTCGAGGTGTTCCTGGGTCCTGCGGCTGACGTCGAGGACGGCGGCGAGCGGGACGCCCTCGGCGACCAGGGCGAGGGTGGCGTCCATCAGGCGGCGGCTGATGTGGGTGATGCCGTCGTCCTCGACGGTGATGTAGCCCTGGGCGATGGACTCGGCGGTGTTCTCGGGGGTGAGCTGGTCGCCGAAGGCGGCGAGGAGTTCGTCCCAGCCGAGCCGGACGGGGGTCTCGTCGGACCAGGGGGCGGCGATCTCGTCGCGCAGGCCGATCAGGTCGGCGACGTCGCGGCCGCTCTCGCCGGCGCCGATGAGTTCGCTGATGCCGCCGAGGGTGTGGCCGCGGTCCAGCAGTTCGCCGATCATCCTCAGCCGGGCGAGGTGCTGCTCGCCGTACCAGGCGATCCGGCCCTCCTTGCGGGGCGGCTGCAGGAGCTTGCGTTCACGGTAGAAGCGCAGGGTCCGGGTGGTGATGCCGGCGGCCGCGGCGAGCTCCTCGACGCGGTACTCGCGGGGCTGTCCGCTGCTGCTGGTGATCTCCGCCACGCCGCTCAGCATAGGGCGGTCGCGCCGCGAGACGTCGTGTCCGGCTCCTTCCGCACGGGGGCGGCAGCGGCTACTCTGCCAATCGTGCCAGTGATTACTGGCACGGTTAGGCTCGACAGTCCCCGCCGTTCCACCAGCTCCACCCGGATCCACCCGCACCCCGCACCTCATACCCCCCACCCTCGCCACCTGCCCTGGAGCCGCCGCATGGCATCGCGCAGCAAGCAGCCCGCCGCACCCGCCGCGGGCGCGACCGACCATCCGCACGTGCGGGTCGCCGTGATCGGCTCCGGCTTCGGCGGCCTCGGCGCCGGCGTCCGGCTCCGCCGGGCGGGCATCACCGACTTCGTCATCCTGGAGCGGGCCGCGGCCGTCGGCGGCACCTGGCGCGACAACAGCTACCCGGGCTGCGCCTGCGACGTCCCCTCGCACCTGTACTCCTTCTCCTTCGCGCCGAACCCGGAGTGGCCGCGCAGCTTCTCCGGCCAGCCCGACATCCGCGCCTACCTGGAGAAGGTCACCGACACCTTCGGGCTCCGCCCGCACCTGCGGTTCAACGCCGAGGTCACCGAGGCGCGCTGGGAGGAGGGCCCGGCCCGCTGGCGGCTCACCACGTCCGCCGGCACCTGGACGGCCGACGCCGTGGTCTCCGCCGCCGGGCCGCTCGCCGACCCGCAGATCCCGGACGTCCCCGGCCTCGCCGACTTCCCCGGCACGGTGTTCCACTCCTCCCGCTGGGACCACGACTACGACCTGGCCGGCAAGCGGGTCGCGATCGTCGGCACCGGTGCCTCCGCGGCCCAGATCATCCCGGCGATCCAGCCGCAGGTCGGCCGGCTCACGGTCTTCCAGCGCACCCCGGCCTGGGTGCTGCCGCGCCGCGACCGCGAGATCACCGGCCTGGAGAAGTGGCTGCACGGCGCCCTGCCGCCGACCGGCGCGCTGCGCCGCGGCACGCTCTTCGCGCTGCGCGAGCTCCAGGTGGACGCCTTCGTCCGCCGCCCCGGCCTGCTGAAGCTCGTCCAGAAGATCGCCGAGAAGCACATCGCCCGCGGTGTCGCGGACCCTGCGCTGCGGGCCCGGCTGACCCCGGACTACCGGATCGGCTGCAAGCGCATCCTGCTGAGCAACACCTACTACCCGGCGCTGGCCGCGGCCAACACCGACGTGGTCTCCTCCCGGCTCGCCGAGGTCCGCGGCTCGACCCTGGTGGCAGGGGACGGCAGCGAGCACGAGGTGGACGCGATCGTCTTCGGCACCGGCTTCCACGTCACCGACATGCCGATCGCCCGGCGGGTCTTCGGCATCGGCGGGCGCAGCCTGGCCGAGGAGTGGAAGGGCGGCATGGAGGCGCTGCGCGGTTCCACCGTGCGCGGCTTCCCCAACCTGTTCTTCGTGATCGGCCCGAACACCGGCCTCGGCAACAGCTCGATGATCCTGATGATCGAGTCGCAGCTGAACTACCTGGTGGACGCGCTCACCACCCTGGACTCGGTCGGCGCGACGGCCATGCAGCCCACCGCCGTCGCCCAGAGGCACTGGAACCTCGAACTGCAGCACCGGATGGACCGCACGGTCTGGACGACCGGAGGCTGCGTCAGCTGGTACCTCGACGACAGCGGGAAGAACACCGTGCTGTGGCCCGCGTCGACGACCGCCTTCCGCCGCGCCACCCGCCGGGTGGACCTCGCCGAGTACGAGCTGATCAAGCGCCCCGCGGCCGTCACCGCCGCGGCGCCCGCCGAGGAGGTTCCGGCATGATCGACGCGGACTGCGTGCTGCCCGACCCGGCCGCGATCAGGCGGGTCCGCTCCGCCGACGGCACCGGGCTCAACGTGGAGCTGTACGGGCCGACCGGCGCCCCGGTGGTCGTCCTCGCCCACGGCTGGACCTGCTCCACCCCGTTCTGGGCGCCGGTGGTGAACCGGCTCGCCGCCGACCACCGGGTGGTCGCCTACGACCAGCGCGGCCACGGCCGCAGCGACGTGCCGTCCGGCCCCGGCGGGTACGGCACGGCCCGGCTGGCCGACGACCTGGAGGCCGTGCTCACCGACGTCCTGCCGGACGGCGGCCGCGCGGTGCTGGCCGGCCACAGCATGGGCGGCATGACGATCATGGCGGCGGCGGACCGCGGCGGGGTCGCCGCCCGGACGGCGGGCGCGCTGCTGATCAGCACCGGCCCGGCCGACCTGGTCGCCGAACTGCTGGTCGTCCCGGCGGCCGTCCGCGGCACCGGGCTGCGCCGGGCGCTGCACCGTGCGGTGCTGGAGTCGAAGCTGCCGCTCGGCCCGGTCAACGGCGTCAGCCGCGCCCTGCTGAAGTACGCCACGATGGGTCCCGGCACGCCCGCGGCCCGGGTGGACGCCTGCGCCCGGATCGTGCACGCCTGCCCGACGTCCGTCCGGCACGGCTGGGCGAAGGTGCTCGGCGAGCTGGACGTCACCGCGGGCCTGGCGAGGCTGACCGCGCCGACCGCCGTGGTGGTGGGCAGCAGGGACCGGCTCACCCCGCCGGTGCACGCCCGCCGGATGGCCGCCGCACTGCCCGACCCGCAGGGCCTGTTGGAGCTGCCGGGCGTCGGGCACATGTCCCCGATGGAGCGGCCCGCCGAGGTCGCCGCCGAGATCCGCCGGATCGTCACCCTCACCGCCGACACCCGCGCCGACACCCGCGCCGACAAGCAGAGGAGCGCCACCGCATGAACCCGCCCCTGTCCTCCCAGGTCGTGGTGGTGACCGGTGCCGCCCGCGGCATCGGTGCCCTGATGGCCCGCCGGCTCTCCGCGCAGGGTGCCAAGGTGGCGCTGGTCGGCCTGGAGCCGGCCGAGCTGAAGGCGGTCGCCGCCGAGTGCGGTCCGCACGCCTCCGCCTGGGAGGCCGACGTCACCGACCTGGAGGCGCTGAGCGCCGTCGCCCGGCAGATCCAGGACCGCTACGGCCGGATCGACACCGTGGTGGCCAACGCCGGCATCGCCATCGGCGGCCCGCTGCTGGACAGCGACCACCGCGCCTTCACCCGGGTGATCGAGGTCAACCTGCTCGGCAGCGTGGCCACCGCCCGGGCCTTCCTGCCCGCGCTGACCGAGAGCCGCGGCTACCTGCTGCAGATCGCCTCGCTGGCCGCGCTGACCCCGGCGCCGCTGATGTCCGCGTACTGCGCCAGCAAGGCGGGCGTCGAGGCCTTCGCCCACGCGCTGCGCGCCGAGGTCGCCCACCAGGGTGTCAGGGTCGGTGTCGGCTACCTCAGTTGGACCGACACCGACATGGTGCGCGGCGCCGACCAGGACACCGTGCTCAAGCAGATGCGGGCCCGGCTGCCCTGGCCCGCCAACAAGACGTACCCCCTCGGACCGGCGGTGGACCGGCTGATCGCCGGCATCGCCCGCCGCTCGGTGCACGTGTACGCGCAGGCCTGGCTGCGCGGCATGCAGCCGGTCCGCTGGCTGGTGCCCTCGGTGGTGGCGCTCGGCGGCCGCCGCGACATGGCCCGGCTGGAGCCGGAGCTGAGGGCGACCGCGGACCAGCGGCTGCGGCCGGTCGGCGCGGGCGGCGAGGCCGACACCGCGGCCCGGAGCACCGGCACGCTTCCGGGTGAACCGGCGGCGGGTCGAGTGGACGGCACGGCGGACTGACCGTCAGTCTCGGGCCGGGGTGGCGGATTCCGGCACCCCGGCCCTGACGGCTTTCGGCCAACCGGGTGCGGTTACGTTGGCGTAAAAGCTCCCCATGAACAGCCCAACGGCCGGTAAACCTCCGGCATTTGAGTGATTTGTCCGCACTATTTCGCGGCCGGAACGCATCTGACACGTGCACGGCGGGAATGCGTAGCCTCTGCTCGGCGGCCCCCAATGCCGCCATTCCCCCACACCCTCCTCGGGAGAGCAGATGCGCCGTTCTGCCCGTGTCATCCGTCCTGCCCTCGCGGCCTTCCGCGGCAACCGGCTGCTCGCCGCGGCCGCCCTCGCCGGCGTCCTGTCGGTCGGTCAGCTGGCCCTGCCGGCCTCCTCCACCGTGCTGGCCGCGCCGAGCGCCTCGGCCTGCACCGGGGGAGAGGACGCGGCCGCCCGCCGCGCCGCCGGCTCCACCGCGCACGAGCCGAACGCCGTCAGCGACGTGCAGGCCCAGGCGATGGACGCCGAGCTCAAGGCCCGCGTGGCCAAGCTGGCCAAGACCTCCCAGGGCTCCCAGCTGCTCGCCGACTCGGCGCTGGCGGCGACGAGCATCCCGGTCTACGTGCACGTCGTCCACTCCGGCACGACGGGCAAGCTGTCGGCCGCGACGATCGCGAACCAGATCGCCGTGCTCAACGCCGCGTACGGCGGCCAGGGCACCGGCAACACCGCGACACCCTTCACCTTCACCCTGGCCGGCACCGACTACACGGACAAGGCCGCCTGGTACAACGGCATCACGCCGGGCTCCAGCGCCGAGTCGCAGATGAAGTCCACCCTGCGCAAGGGCGGCGCCAACGCGCTCAACCTCTACACCGCGAGCCTCGGCCAGAGCCTGCTGGGCTGGGCGACCTTCCCGAGCTCCTACTCCTCCAACCCGACCGACGACGGCGTGGTGATCCTGGACGCCTCCGTCCCCGGCGGCTCGGCCACCAACTACAACGAGGGCGACACCGCCACCCACGAGGTCGGCCACTGGCTCGGGCTCTACCACACCTTCCAGGGCGGCTGCAACGGCAACGGCGACTACGTGGCCGACACCCCGGCCGAGAAGAGCGCCGCGTACGCCTGCCCGACCGGCCGCGACACCTGCACCACCAAGACCGGCGTCGACCCGATCCACAACTTCATGGACTACACGTACGACTCCTGCATGTACCAGTTCACCCCGGGCCAGGTGACCCGGATGACCAACTCCTGGGCCGCCTACCGGGCCTGACCCGGCGCAGCCCTGCCGCGCCGCCCGTCCCGGGTCCGTCCCGGGACGGGCGGCGCCCGTGCGCCCCGGCGGTTCGACCCAGTACGGTCGGCGCATGACCACTGCTCTCATCACCGGCGCCACCGCGGGGATCGGTGCCGCCTTCGCCCGACGCCTCGCCAGGGACGGCCGCGACCTCGTCCTGGTCGCCCGCGACACCGAGCGGCTGGAGGCGGCCGCCGCGGACCTCGGCAAGCGCTTCGGCGTCCGGGTCGAGACGCTCACCGCCGACCTCGCCACCGACGCGGGCATCACCGCGGTCGAGGAGCGGCTGCGGGACGCCGAGCACCCGGTCGACATCCTGGTCAACAACGCCGGCTTCGGGAACAAGGGCGCCTTCCTCCAGGTCCCGCTCGGGGCCGAGCTCGACATGCTCAAGGTGCACGTCGAGGCCGTCCTGCGGATCACGAGCGCGGCCGTGCCCGGGATGCGCGAGCGGGGCCGCGGTGCGGTGGTCAACGTCGCCTCGGTCGCCGCCTTCTTCCCGCGCGGCACCTACGGGGCCAGCAAGGCCTGGGTGGTCAGCTTCACCCAGGGCGTCGCCCGCGACATCGCCGGCAGCGGGGTCCGGCTGCAGGCGCTCTGCCCCGGCTTCACCCGGACCGAGTTCCACCAGCGGGCCGGCATGGGCACCTCGAACATCCCCTCCTGGGGCTGGCTGGACGCCGACCGCGTGGTCGACGACTCGCTGCGCGACCTGGTGCTGGGCAAGACCGTCTCGGTGCCCGGCAAGCGCTACAAGCTGGCGGTGGCGCTGGCCCGGTTGGTGCCGAGCGGCCGGGCGGGCGCGATCTCCTCCAAGGCCGGGCGCAGCTACGGGCCGAACTGAACGCCAGACTGGGGATGGCGCGGCCGGACCGCCAGGAATAGGGCCAGGCTCATTATTAGTTAGGCTAATGATGATGCAGCCCTTGCCCGGCGGTCCCGCCCGCCCCCGCCCCCGGAGGTCGCCCTTGAAACTCGACCGGATCGACTGGACCCCGCCCGAACGGGACCGGGCGGAGCCGCCCCCGCCCGCCCAGCTCCGCCGCATCCTCGCGCTGTTCCGGCCCTACCGCGGGCGGCTCGCCGTGGTCGGCCTGCTGGTCGCTGCCTCCGCGGTCGTCTCGGTGGTCACCCCGTTCCTGCTGCGGGCCACCCTGGACACCGCGATCCCGCAGGGCCGCACCGGGCTGCTCACCCTGCTCTGCCTCGGCATGATCGCCGCCGCGGTCGTCAACAGCATCTTCAACGTGCTGCAGACCCTGATATCCACCGTGGTCGGCCAGCGCGTCATGCACGACCTGCGCACCGCCGTCTACGCCCACCTGCAGCGGATGTCACTGGCCTTCTTCACCCGCACCCGCACCGGCGAGGTGCAGTCCCGGATCGCCAACGACATCGGCGGCATGCAGTCCACCGTCACCATGACCGCCACCTCGCTGGTCTCCAACCTCACCGGCGTCGTCGCCACGGTCGTCGCCATGGTCGCCCTCGACTGGCGGCTGACCGTCGTCTCGCTGCTGCTCCTCCCGGTCTTCGTCTGGATCAGCCGCCGGGTCGGCAACGAGCGGAAGAAGATCACCACCGAGCGGCAGCACAAGCTCGCCGCGATGAGCTCCGCCGTCCAGGAGTCGCTCTCGGTCAGCGGCATCCTGCTCGGCCGCACCATGGGCCGCGCCGACTCGCTCTCCCGGGACTTCACCCGGCAGTCGGACGAGCTCGCCGACCTGGAGGTCCGGGTCAACATGGCCGGACGCTGGCGGATGTCCACCATCCAGGTCGTGATGGCCGCGATGCCCGCGCTGATCTACTGGGCCGCCGGGCTGACCTCCGCCGGCGGCGCCCCGATCGTCTCGGTCGGCACCCTCGTCGCCTTCGTCTCGCTGCAGCAGGGCCTCTTCCGGCCGACCGTCAGCCTGCTCTCCACCGGGGTGCAGGTGCAGGTCTCGCTGGCGCTCTTCCAGCGGATCTTCGAATACCTCGACCTGCCGGTGGAGATCGCCGAGCCGGCCCGCCCGGTCCGCCTGGACCGCGTCCGCGGCGACGTCACCTTCGAGGGCGTCGAGTTCCGCTACCAGGGCGACCAGGACCGCCCCACCCTCGCCGGCGTCGACCTCAAGGTCCCGGCCGGCAGCTCGCTCGCCGTGGTCGGCGAGACCGGCTCCGGCAAGACCACCCTCAGCTACCTCGTCCCGCGGCTGTACGACGTCACCGGCGGGCGGGTCTGCATCGACGGCACCGACGTCCGCGAACTCTCCTTCGACACCCTGGCCCGCGCGGTCGGCGTGGTCTCCCAGGAGACCTACCTCTTCCACGCCTCGGTCGCCGACAACCTGCGCTTCGCCAAACCCGACGCCACCGACGAGGAACTCGTCGCGGCCGCCGAGGCCGCCCAGATCCACCCCATGATCGCCGCCCTGCCGGACGGCTACGACACCCTGGTCGGCGAACGCGGCTACCGCTTCTCCGGCGGCGAGAAGCAGCGCCTCGCGATCGCCCGCACCATCCTGCGCAACCCGCCCGTGCTGATCCTGGACGAGGCCACCAGCGCCCTCGACAACCGCACCGAGGCCGCCGTCCAACAGGCCATCGACGCGCTCGCCGTCGGCCGCACCACCATCACCATCGCCCACCGGCTCTCCACGATCCGGCACGCCGACCAGATCGCCGTGCTCGACGCCGGCGAGGTGCTGGAGCTCGGCAGCCACGAGGAACTCCTCGACCGCGGCGGCCACTACGCCGCCCTGCTCCGCCGCGAGGAGGCCGCCTAGGGAGTGTCCTCACGGGGGCACCACGCGGGTGCACCCACGCGCCCCTGGTGGTGCATCCGTACCCTGGTGGTGCACCCCCTCCTGCGGGCCGGGCCCGGTGTCAGTCGGTGGATTCGCGGGCCGCGGCGGCGGCCGCCAGTGCGGCCGTCAGGTAGCGGCGGACGGTCGCGAGTTCCGAGGCGTCGAAGTCGTCCGCCGTGCCCACCAGGGCCCCGATCAGCGGGCCGAAGAACGACCAGCCCAGGCCGACCGCCTTCTCGTCCACGGTGAGCAGCACCCGGCGGCGGTCCCGGTCGTCCCGGGTGCGCGCCACCAGGCCGAGCCGTTCCAGCCGGTCGACCAGACCGGTGGTGCCGGCCGAGTTGAGCCGCAGCGCCGCGCCGAGCCGGCCGGGGGTGACGGTCTCGCCGGCCCGGGCCGCGTCCAGCAGGTGGATGAGCGCCCGCAGGTCCGTCGGGTGCAGGCCGTGCCGGGCCGCGAACTTCGCGCCGAGCAGGTCGAACTCCACCGTCACCGCGCGCAGCAGGTGCACCAGTTCCATCGCCGGCCCCTCCGGCCGTTCCTCCG
The DNA here is from genome assembly GCF_040634455.1 of Kitasatospora sp. NPDC007106. Lineage (NCBI taxonomy): Bacteria > Bacillati > Actinomycetota > Actinomycetes > Kitasatosporales > Streptomycetaceae > Kitasatospora > Kitasatospora sp. NPDC007106. Next base: position 306 of record NZ_JBEYFP010000151.1, on the reverse strand, counting down.
TCACCGCGGCCACCGTCCTTCCTCCGTCGACCCCTCCGGAGTTATTCTCTCGTTCAGCGAGAGAATTGGTCAACGAGACACCGTCGCCGAGACGACCGGGGGGTCAACCGTGTCCAGCACCGCGTCCCGCACGCACCAGGACTTCGACGCCGCCTACGACGCCCTGCTGGCCCGCTGGCCGGCCGGCACCGCCGAACTCGACGTCCCCACCCCGTACGGCACCACCCGGGTGCACGCCCACGGCCCGGCCGGTGCGCCGCCGCTCGTCCTGCTGCCCGGCGGCGGCGCCACCGGTGCGGTCTGGGC
>NZ_JBEYFP010000150.1:0-11485 GCF_040634455.1 Kitasatospora sp. NPDC007106 | reverse complement strand
GGCGGCTCGGCCGCGGCGGCATGGGCACGGTCTGGGTGGCCCGGGACGACAAGCTCGCCCGCCGGGTCGCGGTCAAGGAGCTGAGCGTCGCGGGCCTGCCCGAGGAGGACCTCGCCGCCGTCCGCGCGCGGATGGAGCAGGAGGCCCGCGCGGCCGCGATGCTCAAGCACCCCGGTGTGATCACCGTGTACGACGTGCTGGAGGAGGCCGGCCGGCCGTGGATCGTCATGGAGCTGATCGACGGCCGCTCGCTCGCCGAGGTCGTCGCCGAGGAGGGCACCCTGCTGCCCAAGGACGCCGCCCGGATCGGCGAGCAGGTGCTCGCCGCCCTCGACGAGGCGCACCGGAACGGCGTGCTGCACCGCGACGTCAAGCCCGCCAACATCCTGCTGGAGCGCGGCGGACGGGCCGTCCTCACCGACTTCGGCATCGCCGTGCTGGCCGGCGCCCCCGGCCTGACCCGCACCGGCGACATCGTCGGCTCGCCCGACTACGTGGCCCCGGAGCGGGTCACCGGCCACCGGCCCGGCCCCGAGTCGGACCTCTGGTCGCTCGGCGCGACGCTGTACGCGGCGGTCGAGGGTCAGTCCCCGTTCCACCGGACGACCACCATGAGCACCCTGCAGGCGGTGGTCGCCGACCCGCTGCCGGAGCCGCGCAACGCAGGCCCGCTGGCGCCCGTCCTGGAGGCGCTGCTGCGCAAGGACCCGGCCGAGCGGCCCACCGCCCCCGAGGCCCTGGCGATGCTGCACGAGCTCGCGGGAGGCCGGCCGCGGGCCGTGCAGGCGCCCACCGAGCGGGCCACTCCCGTCCTCGGCGTGCCCACCGTGGCGACGCCGCCGACGCCCGTCCCCGCCCCGGCAGCGCTGTCCGCGGCCGCCCCGCCGCCGGGGGAGCCGACGGCCGCGGAACCGCCGCAGGAGCCCGCCGACGGGGCCGGGCCGGCGCGCGGCCGACGCCGGGCCTGGCTGATCGCCGCGGGCGTGCTGGTGGCGGCGGCACTGGCCGGCGGCGTGGCCTTCGCCCTGCTCGGCGGCTCGGACGAGCCCAACACCTCCTCGGCCGCCGGTTCCCCGACCACGGCCGCCCCCACCGCGACGCCGACGCCCACCCCGACCCCGACCCCCACGCCCAGCCCGACGCCCACCCCCACGCCGACGCCCACGCCGAGTCCGACACCCAGCCCGACGCCCACCCCCACGCCCACGCCGGCCGGCACCCCGGCCCCGGCAGGCTTCCGGTGGAGCGACGACCCGGCGGGATTCCGGGTGGCCGTGCCGCAGGGCTGGACCCGCAGCGAGTCGGGCGGCCAGATCGACTACTCCCCGGACGGCGGCCTGCACCTGCTGCGCTTCGGCGTCGCACCGGGTGCCGCCCAGTCACCCGAGGCGCACTTCCTGGAGCTGGAGCAGACCGTCTCCGCCCAGCCCGACTACACCCGGGTCGTCCTGCAGCCGAACGTCTACCAGGGCCGCGAGGGCGCGCTCTGGGAGTTCACCTCCACCGACCAGCAGGGCAACCCGCGGCACGCGATCGACCAGGCGTTCATCGCCCCGGACGGCACCGAGTACGCGATCTACGCGGCCTCGCCCGAGGAGGACTGGACGGTCGCCCGGCAGCAGTTCTCCACCGTCCTGAACACCTTCACCGTGACGTGAACGACGTGACGTGAACGACGTGGCGTGAACGACGTGGCGTGAACGACGTGGCGTGAACCGGACGGCGTGAGCCGGGAACGCCGGAGGGCCGGCCACCCCCTGCGGGGCGGCCGGCCCTCCGGACCGGATCCAGCGGATCAGGCGTCGCCGCCGGCCGCACCCGGGTCGGCCGAGGCCACGTCGAGCAGCTGGTAGCGGTCGATCGCGGACTTCAGCACGCTGCGCTCGACCTTGCCCTGCTTGGCGAGCTCGGTGAGCACCGCGAGGACGACCGACTGCGCGTCGATGTGGAAGAAGCGACGGGCCGCACCGCGGGTGTCGGCGAAGCCGAAGCCGTCCGCACCCAGCGACTGCCAGGTGCCCGGCACCCAGCGGGAGATCTGGTCCGGCACCGCGCGCATCCAGTCGGACACCGCGACGAACGGGCCCTCGGCGCCCTGGAGCTTGGCGGTCACGTACGGGACGCGCTGCGGCTCCTCCGGGTGGAGCAGGTTGAACTCCTCCACCTCGACGGCGTCGCGGCGCAGCTCGTTCCACGAGGTCGCGGACCACACGTCGGCCTTGACGTTCCACTCCTCGGCGAGGATGCGCTGGGCCTCCAGGGCCCACGGCACTGCCACGCCGGAGGCGAGGATCTGCGCCGGGATCGCGCCGGCCTCGCCGCCCTTGAGCCGGTACAGGCCCTTGAGGATGCCGTCGGTGTCGACGCCCTCCGGCTCCGCCGGCATCTTGATGGGCTCGTTGTAGACGGTGAGGTAGTAGAAGACGTCCTCGCCGGTCGGGAACTCCGCGCTGGAGCCGTACATGCGGCGCAGACCGTCCTGCACGATGTGGGCGATCTCGTAGCCGTACGCCGGGTCGTACGCGACGACAGCGGGGTTGGTCGAGGCCAGCAGGTGCGAGTGGCCGTCGGCGTGCTGCAGGCCCTCGCCGGTCAGCGTGGTGCGGCCGGCGGTGGCGCCGAGCACGAAGCCGCGGGCCAGCTGGTCGGCCATCTGCCAGAACTGGTCGCCGGTGCGCTGGAACCCGAACATCGAGTAGAAGACGTACACCGGGATCAGCGGCTCGCCGTGCGTCGCGTAGGACGAGCCGGCGGCGATCAGCGAGGCGGTGCAGCCCGCCTCGGAGATGCCGTCGTGCAGCATCTGGCCGGTCGGGGACTCCTTGTACGCCAGCAGCAGCTCGCGGTCGACCGACTCGTAGGTCTGGCCGAGCGGGTTGTAGATCTTGGCGGACGGGAAGAGCGAGTCCATGCCGAAGGTGCGGTACTCGTCCGGCGCGATCGGCACGAAGCGGTTGCCGATGCCCTTGTCCCGCATGAGGTCCTTGAGCAGCCGGACGAACGCCATGGTGGTGGCGATGGTCTGGTTGCCGGAGCCCTTCTTGACCGCCTTGTACGCGTCGTCGCCGGGCAGCTCCAGCTTGCGCGGGCGCACCTTGCGGGTCGGCACGTAGCCGCCGAGCTCGCGCCGGCGGTCGTGCATGTACTGGATCTCCTCCGAGTCGCGACCCGGGTGGTAGTAGGGCGCGTAGCCCTCGTCCAGCTGCTTGTCGGTGATCGGCAGGTGCAGGCGGTCGCGGAAGCGCTTCAGGTCCTCGACCGTCAGCTTCTTCATCTGGTGCGTCGCGTTGCGGCCCTCGAAGTTCGGGCCGAGCGTCCAGCCCTTGACCGTCTGGGCGAGGATGACCGTCGGCTGGCCCTTGTGCTCGCGGGCGGCCTTGAACGCGGCGTAGACCTTGCGGTGGTCGTGGCCGCCGCGGCCCAGGTGCTGGATCTCGTGGTCGGACATGTTCTCGACCATGGCGCGCAGGCGCAGGTCGCCGCCGAAGAAGTGCTCGCGGATGTACGCGCCGGTCTCGGTGGCGTACGTCTGGAACTGGCCGTCCACCGTGGTGTTCAGCTTGTTCACCAGGACGCCGTCGCGGTCCTGCGCGAGCAGCGGGTCCCAGCTGCGGTCCCAGACCAGCTTGATCACGTTCCAGCCGGCGCCGCGGAACTGCGACTCCAGCTCCTGGATGATCTTGCCGTTGCCGCGGACCGGGCCGTCGAGGCGCTGCAGGTTGCAGTTGACCACGAAGGTCAGGTTGTCCAGGCCCTCGCGCGCGGCGAGCGACAGCTGGCCGAGCGACTCGGGCTCGTCCATCTCGCCGTCGCCGAGGAAGGCGTAGACGTGGCTGTCGGAGGTGTCCTTGATGCCGCGGTGCTCCAGGTACCGGTTCATCCGGGCCTGGTAGATCGCGCCGAGCGGGCCGAGGCCCATCGACACGGTCGGGAACTCCCAGAAGTCCGGCATCAGCCGCGGGTGCGGGTAGCTGGAGAGGCCGTAGGGGGCCTTCGACTTCTCCTGGCGGAACGCGTCGAGTTGCTGCTCGGTGAGTCGGTCCAGCAGGAACGCGCGGGCGTAGATGCCGGGGGAGGCGTGACCCTGGAAGAAGATCTGGTCGCCGGACTCGCCCTCGGCGTCCTTGCCGCGGAAGAAGTAGTTGAAGCCCACGTCGTACAGGGACGCGGAGGAGGCGAAGGTGGCGATGTGGCCGCCGACGCCGATGCCCGGGCGCTGCGCCCGGGAGACCATCACGGCCGCGTTCCAGCGGGTCGCGTTGAGGATCTTGCGCTCGATCTCCTCGTTGCCGGGGAAGAACGGCTCGTCCTTGGTCGCGATGGTGTTGACGTAGTCCGTGCTGCGCATCTCGGGCACGGCGACACGCTTCTCGCGGGCGCGCTCGATCAGGCGGAGCATCAGGTAGCGGGCGCGCTCACGCCCCCGCTCGTCGATGGCCGCGTCGAGCGACTCCAGCCATTCCGCGGTCTCCTCGGGATCGAAGTCCGGGACCTGACTCGGAAGGCCGCCAATGATGATCGGGTTGCGATCGGATCCGGAAGCCACGCTGTTCCTTCACTGTCGGTCGAAACTGAGGTGTGTCGCGCCGCCTCCATCGTGTACCGCGACTCGGAGATCCGTCATCTCTACCGATCGGTAACCGTTCCGCCTGGTGGGCGGGCCGGTCGGGGGGTGGTGCGGGGGGCGTCGTCGCCCGTCCTGCGCACCCCCGGTTGTGGTGTTACGAAGAGGTGGTCCGACCTGGGTCCCTCCCGCCCGGAAGGGCGGTCGGGCTGAGGGCCAACAGGAGACTCTACGCCCGCCGGAGCGGTGACCCCGAATGCCGTTCGCATCTCGGGCACGTGTGCGGCCGGTGCTGGACCTGGGCCAGGGGTCGAAGCATGATTGGTCGGGGCAGAAAAGGGCAAACGGGTGTGATTCCCAACACATCACTCGGCGTGTCCCCCTTCCCCACGTCAACCTTTGGGTGGGATCGGGTGTCGGGTACTTGCGCGAACCGCCGCGCACGTGTGGACTACGCCCACAGCCTCGGCATGGACGCCGAGCCGAATACTGGAGGTTATTCCCGTGAGCGCGACCGCGGACCCCGCGGACAAGTCCAACCCGGCAGCTCGTCTCGGCTTCGAAGAGGGCCAGATCATCCAGGAGCTCGGGTACGACGAAGACAGTGACCAGGAGCTCCGCGAGGGCATCGAGTCCATCACTGGCAGCGATCTCGTCGACGAGGACTACGACGACGTCGCCGACGGCGTCCTGCTGTGGCACCGCGAGGAGGACGGGGATCTCACCGACGCCCTCGTCGACGCGCTGGAGTACCTCGCCGAAGGCGGTCTGATCTGGCTGCTGACGCCCAAGACCGGCCGTGACGGCCACGTCGAGGCGCACGAGATCGCCGACGCCGCCAAGACGGCCGGCCTGTCGCAGACCAGCTCGGTCGCGATCGCCAAGGACTGGGCCGGCACCCGCCTGGCCACCCCGAAGGCCGCACGCTCCGGGAAGCGCTGACCTACGGAACGACCGTCGAGGGCCCCGCTGGAGCATCCTCCAGCGGGGCCCTTCGGCATGCCCCGCCATGTTGTGGCTGCCGCCGGTGCGGATGTTCACCGAGGGCGAAACCATGGGGCCGGGCCTCCGCCCATCTCACCCGAACGGCCGAAACCACCCGGACGGATGCGAGGATGCCCCTGTCCCGAGGCCGCGCTCCGCGGCCGCGGCACCACGACGAGGAAGGTCCCATCCATGGCCATCGAGGTCGGCACCCAGGCTCCGGACTTCGAGCTCAAGAACCAGCACGGCGAGCTCGTGAAGCTCTCCGACTTCCGGGGCGAGAAGAACGTCGTCCTGGTCTTCTACCCGTTCGCCTTCACCGGTGTCTGCACCGGCGAGGTGTGCGCGATCCAGAAGGAGCTGCCGCGCCTGCAGAACGACGACGTCCAGGTGCTGGCGGTCTCCAACGACTCGCCGTTCACGCTGCGCGTCTTCGCCGACCAGGAGGGGCTGGACTACCCGCTGCTGTCCGACTTCTGGCCGCACGGCGAGGTCTCCCGCGCCTACGGCGTCTTCGCCGAGGACAAGGGCTGCGCGGTCCGCGGCACCTTCGTGATCGACAAGGCCGGCGCCGTCCGCTGGTCCGTGGTCAACGGGCTGCCGGACGCCCGCGACGAGCAGGAGTACCTGGCTGCCCTCGGCGCGCTCTGATCGTCGGGGGCGCCCCGCCCGGGCCCGGCGCGTTCGGACGGTTGTCCGACGCGCCGGGTTTTCCTGGCGGACCGGTGGGGAACCCGGCACTACGATCGGGCCGTTGGCAGGACGGGTGCCCCGCACGGGGTGGCCCGGACCCGCACCACCGGGGGCACCAGCACGTGCCTCCCGCACCTTTGGAGGACTAGTGGGTGTCAGCCTGAGCAAGGGCGGCAACGTCTCCCTCACCAAGGAGGCCCCTGGCCTGGCGGCCGTGATCGTCGGCCTCGGCTGGGACGTCCGCACCACCACCGGCACCGATTTCGACCTGGACGCCAGCGCCCTGCTCTGCACCGACCAGGGCAAGGTCCGCTCCGACGCCGACTTCGTCTTCTTCAACAACCTCACCAGCCAGGACGGCTCGGTCGAGCACACCGGCGACAACCTCACCGGCGAGGGCGAGGGCGACGACGAGCAGATCAAGGTCAACCTCGCCGGCGTTCCGGCCGAGGTCGCCAAGATCGTCTTCCCGGTGTCGATCTACGACGCCGAGAACCGCCAGCAGAACTTCGGCCAGGTGCGCAACGCCTTCATCCGCGTGCTCAACCAGGCCGGCGGCGCCGAGATCGCCCGGTACGACCTCTCCGAGGACGCCTCCACCGAGACGGCGATGGTCTTCGGCGAGCTCTACCGCAACGGCGCGGAGTGGAAGTTCCGCGCCATCGGCCAGGGCTACGCCTCCGGCCTGCGCGGCATCGCGCAGGACTTCGGCGTGAACGTCTGACCGGGGCGGCTGCATACTCTTGGCCGGGGCCGGTACGGGTGCATTCCCGTACCGGCCCCGGCCGCTGCGTGTCCGCGGCGGTGCGGGCAGGTAGTTCAGGAAGTTCAGGCCGGTGTGCGGGATCGCGCGACGGTGCGGGGGCGTAGATCTGGGGTACGTCCCGTCGTGCCGGTCGCAGGCCCGAGCCGGCCCGGCAGAGAGGCCCCGGGGACGGGGGGACTGGGAGGAAATCCAGATGAGTGTCACGCTGGCCAAGGGCGGCAACGTCTCGCTGACCAAGGCCGCGCCCAACCTGACGCAGGTGCAGATCGGGCTGGGCTGGGACGCCCGTTCGACCACCGGCGCGCCGTTCGACCTGGACGCCAGTGCGCTGCTCTGCGGCGGCGGCCGGGTGCTCGGCGACGAGTACTTCGTCTTCTACAACAACCTGCGCAGCCCCGAGGGGTCGGTCGAGCACCAGGGCGACAACCTCACCGGCGACGGCGACGGGGACGACGAGGTCGTTCAGGTCAACCTCGACCTGGTGCCCGTCCAGGTCGACAAGGTCGTCTTCGCGGTGTCGATCTACGACGCCGAGGCCCGGATCCAGAACTTCGGGCAGGTGTCCAACGCCTACATCCGCGTGGTCAACCTGACGGACGGGCGCGAGATCGCCCGATACGACCTCACCGAGGACGCGTCCACGGAGACCGCGATGATCTTCGGCGAGCTCTACCGCTACCAGGGCGAGTGGAAGTTCCGCGCCGTCGGCCAGGGCTACGCCTCGGGCCTGCGCGGCATCGCCCTGGATTTCGGCGTAAACGTCCAGTAAAGTCCGCCGCCGAAAACACGCCCGTGGACATGAAATCGAAAGGTAACTGACCCCGTGTTCCTCCGCACATTCGGATGGTCCTTCGCCATCACGATCGTCGGCCTCATCGCAGCCGGCCTGATCTGGGGGGCCGAAGGGTTCGGCGTCGTGCTGATCCTCTCGATCCTCGAGATCTCCCTCTCGTTCGACAATGCCGTCGTCAACGCCACCGTCCTGAAGCGGATGAACGCCTTCTGGCAGAAGATCTTCCTGACGGTCGGCGTCCTGATCGCCGTCTTCGGCATGCGCCTGATCTTCCCGCTGCTGGTGGTCGGCCTGACGGCCCACCTCGCGCCGGGCACGGTCATCGAGCTGGCCCTGGACTCCACCAAGACCTACAACGGCCAGACCTACGCCGACTACCTCGAGGCGGCCAACCCGGCCATCGCGGCCTTCGGCGGCATCTTCCTGCTGATGATCTTCCTCGACTTCATCTTCGAGGAGAAGGACTTCAACTGGCTGCGCTGGCTGGAGAAGCCGCTCGAGAAGATCGGCAAGCTGGACGCCCTCTCCTCGGTCATCGCGCTGGTCGTGCTGGCCGTGTCCGCCCGCCTCTTCGCCGCCGAGCACGCCGAGACGGTGCTGCTGGCCGGCCTGATGGGCCTCGCCACCTACCTCGCCGTCAACGGCCTCTCGGGCGTCTTCGAGTCCGGCCTGGAGGCGCAGGAGGAGGCCGAGGAGGAGGCCGAGAAGACCGGCAAGTCGATCGTCCAGGTCGGCGGCAAGGCCGCGTTCTTCCTCTTCCTCTACCTGGAGGTCCTGGACGCGTCGTTCTCCTTCGACGGCGTGGTCGGCGCCTTCGCCATCTCCCAGGACATCTTCATGATCACCCTGGGTCTGGGCATCGGCGCCATGTACATCCGCTCGCTCACCGTCTTCCTGGTCCGCAAGGGCACCCTGGACGACTACGTGTACCTGGAGCACGGCGCCCACTACGCGATCGGCGCGCTGGCGCTGATCCTGCTGGCCTCGATCGAGTACCACATCCCGGAGCTGGTCACCGGCCTGATCGGCGTCGGCTTCATCGGTGCGGCGCTCGCCTCCTCGGTGGTCCGCAACCGGCGCGAGCAGGCGCTGGAGACCTCCGAACCGGAGACGACCTCGGTCTGATCCGGGCGCGGTCACGGCGAAGGGCCCCGCACACCTCGGTGTGCGGGGCCCTTCGTGTCGCCGGTGCGTCGCCGGGGTCAGCCGAGCTGCTGCTCGATCGCGCGGAGCTTGCGCTCCAGCGAGTCCAGCTTCGGCATCGACAGGGTGTCCTCGTCCAGCGTCAGGTCGATGCTGGAGGAGCTGCCGACGGCGGCGCGGGGGCGCCGGCCGGCGGTGAGGGCGGCGGGCTCCAGCGCGGAGGGGCCGACCTTGGCCATCGGGTCCTCGTCGGCTAGAGCAGGCTCCGTAGCGGAGGACTCGCCCGCACCGGCCGCGGTCAGCGCCGGCACCTCGCGGCCGCCGCGCGCCCGGGAGAGCACCCCGCCCTGCGAGCGGGCGATCGCCTTCAGCTCGGCGCGCTCGCGGCGGTCCGCCGAGCGGGCCCGCAGCTTCGCCTCCTGCTTGGCCTGCCGCTCCTCGCGGACCTCGTCGACCGCCTCGTCCAGGCTGCGCACGTTCTCCAGCAGCATCAGCGACCACGCCGCGTAGGTCTCGCGGGGCGCCCGCAGCCAGCGGACGATGCGGATCTGCGGCAGCGGCCGCGGGATCAGGCCCTGCTCGCGCAGCGCCGCCCGGCGGGTCTGCTTCAGCGCCCGGTCGAACAGCACCGCGGCCGAGATCGACATGCCGGCGAAGAACTGCGGGGCGCCGTCGTGGGCACCGCCGCGCGGGGCGTGCACCCAGTTGAACCAGGCCGAGGCCACCGCGAACAGCCAGACCAGCAGGCGCGAGCCGAGCGCCGCGTCACCGTGGCTGGCCTCGCGCACGGCGAGCACCGAACAGAACATCGCGGCACCGTCGAGGCCGAACGGGACGAGGTACTCCCAGCCGCCGGACAGACCCAGGTTCTCCTGGCCGAAGCCGACCAGGCCGTGGAAGGAGAGCGCGGCCGCGACACCGGCGCAGCAGAACAGCAGCACGTAGGAGGCGCCGCCGTAGACCGCCTCCTTGCGGCGGCGGCGCTCCTCGCTGCGCTCCCAGGAGTCGGTGTTCTCGTCGGTCTTGTTGTTCTTGACGCGCAGCACGGCCACCAGGACGGCGGTGAACAGCAGGGCTGCGCCGCCGATGACGGCCCATACCAGCTGTATGGAGGAGAGGTTCATCGTGGGTCGGGCCTCGAATTTCCGCAGGACAGGGGGATGGAACGCGGTCGGGCACAGGAGGCGGCCCGGGCGGGTCGGGATCCTGACGGGGCGTCGTGGACGCCGCCGCACGGGACGTCGGGGACTCCTGTGCGGCACCGACGATATCGCGTCCAACGGCCCGGCATGGTACGGGAGGCGGCGATCGGCCGCCAGGCGGAGGACTGACGGTGGCTCATCGTCGTCGGTGGGGTATGGCTCTGATGGGACGATACGAGCACGGTGCACGACGGAGGGCGATCACCGGCCGGACGGCCGGGAGAGGGGGAGGGCGGACGCCATGGTCTCGGTCTGGGAGTTCCTCAAGGGGGACCGCAGGGGAGTGGACTCCGGGGGGCAGTTCAAGGTCACGCTGACCAAGTCCCAACCGCAGCACGCGCTGACCGGTGCGGCGGCGACCACCGGGTATCTGTACGTCAACCTGCACTGGACCACCCGTTCGGCGGATCGTCCGTCCGGGGGTGGCGGTCTGCGCAACCTGTTCGACCTGCGGAACCTGCGTCCGATGGCGCCGCAGTCGCTGGACCGGGCGCCGGTCAGCGTCGACCTGGACCTGGCCTGCATGTACGAGCTGGCCGACGGCAGCCGCGGGGTCGTCCAGCCGCTGGGCGGCTACTTCGGCGACCTCAACCGGCCGCCGTACATCAAGCTGAGCGGCGACGACGTCTACGGCGCCCCGTCCGGCGAGACGATGTACGTCAACCTGGAGAAGAAGGACCAGTTCCGGCGGCTGCTGATCTTCGTCTACATCTACGACGACACGCCCGCGTTCGGCCACACCCACGCCACCGTGACGATCGTGCCGCAGACCGGTCCGCGGATCGAGATCAAGCTGGACGAGCGGGCGCCGGCCGCGCGCTCCTGCGCGGTGGTGCTGATCGAGAACTCCGGCGACGGCCAGCTCACCGTCCGCCGCGAGGTGCGCTACGTGCACGGGTTCCAGTCGGATCTGGACCGGCTGTACGGCTTCGGCATGCAGTGGCAGCGCGGCTACAAGGGCCCGGCCGGGCCGGCGGCCTGATCCGGCCGGACGTTTCCGGGGGCGCGCCGTGCGGACGGCGCGCCCCGGCGGTCAGCGCGGCTGGAACTGCGGGCCCTGCGGCGGCAGCGCGAAGCCGGGCGCACCCGTCGGCTGCTGGGCGGCCTGCTGGGCCTGCGGCTGGGGCTGCGGGGCGGGCTGCTGCTGCGGGTACCCGTAGCCGGGCGCCGGCTGCTGCTGTTGCGGGTAGCCGTACCCCGGCTGCTGCTGGGGGTAGCCGTAGCCACCGGGCTGGGGCGACTGCTGGGGCTGCTGCTGGGGCTGCTGGGGCGGGTAGCCGTACCCGCCGGCCTGCGCGGCGGACGGCTGCGGGTAGCCGTACCCGGCGGGCGCCGGGGCC
>NZ_JBEYFP010000149.1:0-11624 GCF_040634455.1 Kitasatospora sp. NPDC007106 | reverse complement strand
CGCAACCCCCCGCGGGCGGCGCCCCCCCGGGGCCGCCCGGCCGTCGCCGGTCCCGCAGGCGCTACTGCGGGGTGACGTAGGCGCCGGAGATGCCGCCGTCCACCAGGAAGGTGTTGGCGGTCATGAACGAGGAGTCGTCACTGGCCAGGAAGGCCACCGCCGCGGCGATCTCCTCCGGCTCGGCGAACCGGCCGAGCGGGATGTGCACCAGGCGGCGGGCGGCCCGCTCCGGGTCCTTGGCGAACAGCTCCTGCAGCAGCGGGGTGTTCACCGGCCCCGGGCAGAGCGCGTTGATCCGGATGCCCTCCCGGGCGAACTGCACGCCCAGCTCCCGCGACATCGCCAGCACGCCGCCCTTGGAGGCGGAGTAGGAGATCTGCGAGGTCGCCGCGCCCATCACCGCCACGAACGAGGCGGTGTTGATGATCGAGCCCCTGCCCTGCCGCTGCATGTGCGGGATCGCGTACTTGCAGCACAGGTAGACGCTGGTCAGGTTGACGTCCTGGACGCGCTTCCACGCCTCCAGGCCGGTGGTGAGGATGGAGTCGTCGTCCGGCGGGGAGATGCCCGCGTTGTTGAACGCGATGTCCAGGCTGCCGTACTCCTCGACCGCCCGCTCGTACATGGCGCGCACCGCCGCCTCGTCGGTGACGTCGGCCTGCACGAACAGGCCGCCGACCTCGTTCGCCGCCTTGGCGCCGGTCTCCTCGTCGAGGTCCACGCAGACGACCTTGGCGCCCTCGGCGGCGAACCGCCGCGCGGTGGCCAGGCCGATGCCGCTGCCCGCTCCGGTGATAACCGCCACCCGGCCGTCCAGTCGCTTGGTCATGCTGGTCACTCCTCCGTGGAGATGAAGACGTTCTTGGTTTCGGTGAAGGCGCTGAGGGCGTCCGGGCCGAGCTCACGGCCCAGACCGGACTGCTTGAATCCGCCGAACGGCGTCGAGTACCGCACCGAGGAGTGCGAGTTGACGGACAGGTTGCCCGCCTCCACGCCGCGGGCGACCCGCAGCGCGCGGCCCACGTCCCGCGTCCAGATGGAGCCGGACAGGCCGTAGTCGGTGGCGTTGGCGATCCGCAGGGCGTCCTCCTCGCTGCGGAACGGCACCACCGCCACCACCGGGCCGAAGATCTCCTCGGTGAACGCCCGGTCGTCGTGCCGCACCGGCGCCAGCACGGTCGGCGGGTACCAGAATCCCGGCCCCTCCGGCGCACTGCCGCGGAAGGCCGCCTCCGTCACGTAGGAGGCCACCCGCTCCCGGTGCGCGGCCGAGATCAGCGGGCCCATCTCGGTCTTCTCGTCCGCCGGGTCGCCGACCCGCACCCCGCGGACGGCCGGCTCCAGCAGCGCCATGAAGTCCTCGAAGACCGACTCCTCGACCAGGATCCGGGAGCGTGCGCAGCAGTCCTGGCCGGCGTTGTCGAAGACCGCGTAGGGCGCGGTGGCGGCGGCCTTCGCCAGGTCGGCGTCGGCGAAGACGATGTTGGCGCTCTTGCCGCCGAGTTCCAGGGTCACCGGCTTCACCTGCGCGGCGCAGCCCGCCATGATCTCCTTGCCGACCCGGGTCGAGCCGGTGAAGACCACCTTGCGGACGTCCGGGTGGGTCACGAAGCGCTGCCCGACCACCGGCCCGCGGCCCGGCAGGATCTCCAGCACGCCCTCCGGCAGGCCCGCCCGCAGGGCGAGTTCACCCAGGCGCAGGGCGGTCAGCGGGGTGAGCTCGGCCGGCTTCAGCACGACGGTGTTGCCCGCGGCGAGGGCCGGGGCGAAGCCCCAGGCGGCGATCGGCATCGGGAAGTTCCACGGCACGATGATGCCGACGACGCCGAGCGGCTCCTGGAAGGTCACGTCGATGCCGCCGGCCACCGGGATCTGCCGGCCGAACAGCCGTTCCGGGGCCGCGGCGTAGTACTCGATCACGTCGCGGGCGTTGCCCGCCTCCCAGCGGGCGTTGCCGACGGTGTGGCCGGCGTTGGCGACCTCCAGGGCGGCGAGGTGCTCGCGGTCGGCGTCGACGGCCGCGGCGAACGCCCGCAGCAGCCGGGCACGGTCCGCCGGGGCGACCCGGCGCCACTGCTCGAACGCGGCCCGGGCCCGGGCGATCGCGGCGTCCGTCTCCGCGAGGCCCGCCAGGTCGACGGTGGCGATCACCTCCTCGGTCGCCGGGTTGACCACCTCGTAGCGGTCGGGGTCGGTCATCAGGTGCTCCTTGTCGGGTGGAGAAGCGACGCGGGCCGCGGCCGGGCCGGCGTTCATCCGCGGGCGGCCCGGGTCAGGGCCTCGAAGAGGCGGAGGTCGTCGGGGTCGGTCTCGGGGTGCCACTGGACGCCCAGGACGAAGCGGTGGTCCGGGAGTTCGACGGCCTCCACGGTCTCGTCCGCGCTCCAGGCGGTGGGCTGCAGGCCGGTGCCGAGGCGGGCGACGGCCTGGTGGTGGTAGCAGTTGACCTTGGTGTGCTCGCCGAGGATGCCGGCCAGCCTGCTGCCCGGCCGGATCCGCACCGGCTGCTGCACGAACACCGCCGGGACCTGCTGGTGGCTGCCGTCGGGCAGGTGCTGCAGCAGGCTGCCGCCGAGCGCCACGTTGAGCAGTTGCAGGCCTCGGCAGACGCCGAGCAGCGGCAGGTCGTGCGCCAGGGCGGCCGCCAGCACCTCGGACTCCCAGTCGTCGCGGGCCCGGTGGGGCTCCCCCGTGCGCGGGTCCGCGGCGGCGCCGTACCGGGCCGGGTCGATGTCGGCGCCGCCGGCGAGGACGACGCCGTCGAGCGCCTCGATCAGCCGGCCGACGCCGCCCGGCTGCGGGGGCAGCAGGACGGGCGTGCCGCCCGCCCGGGAGACCGCGTCGACGTAGGTCTGCGGGACGAGCGAGGCCGTCTGCCGCCAGACCGACCAGGCGGCCTCGTCCTGGTAGCTGGTGATGCCGATGAGCGGGCGGTGGTGCACGGGGCTCACAGCCGCTCGAATCCGCGGCGCCGCTCCCAGTCGGTCACCGCCCGGTCGTAGGCGGCGAGTTCGACCCGGCCGGCGTGCGCGTAGTGCCGGACGACGTCCTTGCCGAAGGCCTCGGTGGCGGCCTCGCTCGCCTCGAAGGCGTCCACCGCCTCGCGCAGGGTGGCGGGCACCCGGGGCGCGTCGGAGGCGTAGGCGTTGCCGGTGAACTCCGGTTCGAGTTCGAGCTGGTGCTCGATGCCGTGCAGCCCGGCGGCGATCAGCGCGGCGACCGCGAGGTAGGGGTTGACGTCGCCGCCGGGGACGCGGTTCTCGAAGCGCAGCGACGGGCCGTGGCCGACCACCCGCAGCGCGCAGGTGCGGTTGTCCCGGCCCCAGGCGACCGCGGTCGGCGCGAAGCTGCCGGGCACGAACCGCTTGTAGGAGTTGATCGTCGGGGCGAGCAGCAGCGCGAACTCCCGCAGGCAGGCGAGCTGCCCGGCGAGGAAGTGCTCCATGGTGCGGGAGAAGCCGTACGGGCCGTCGCCCGCCATCACCGGGGCGCCGGCGGCATCGCGCAGGCTCAGGTGGATGTGGCAGGAGTTGCCCTCGCGCTCGTCGTACTTGGCCATGAAGGTGAGACTGCAGCCCTCCTGGGCGGCGATCTCCTTGGCGCCGGTCTTGTAGACCGCGTGGTTGTCGCAGGTGGTGAGGGCCTCGGCGTACTTGAAGGCGATCTCGTGCTGGCCGAGGTTGCACTCGCCCTTGGCGGACTCCACGGTGAGGCCGGCGCCGGCCATCCCGTTGCGCAGCCGCCGCAGCAGCGGCTCGACCCGGGAGGTGCCGAGCACGGAGTAGTCGACGTTGTACTGGTTGGCCGGGGTGAGGCCGTGGTACGCGCGGTCCCAGGCCTGCTCGTAGGTGTCGCGGAAGACGATGAACTCCAGCTCGGTGCCGGCGTACGCCTGCCAGCCGTAGCCGGCCAGGCGCTCCAGCTGGCGGCGCAGGACCTGTCGCGGCGAGACGGTGACCGGGCGGCCGTCGTGGTGGTGGACGTCGCACTGGACCATCGCGGTGGCCGGGTGCCAGGGCACCATCCGCAGGGTGGCGAGGTCCGGGGTGAGGACGAGGTCGCCGTAGCCGCTCTCCCAGGAGGAGATGGCGTAGCCGTCCACGGTGTTCATGTCGGTGTCGACGGCGAGCAGGTAGCCGCAGCCCTCGGCGGCGCCGGGG
Organism: Kitasatospora sp. NPDC007106; assembly: GCF_040634455.1. Classification (NCBI taxonomy): domain Bacteria; kingdom Bacillati; phylum Actinomycetota; class Actinomycetes; order Kitasatosporales; family Streptomycetaceae; genus Kitasatospora; species Kitasatospora sp. NPDC007106. The sequence goes on along the minus strand of NZ_JBEYFP010000149.1, from coordinate 7,464 downwards.
ACGACGTCGGAGAGGAAGTACTCGGCGGCGAGGCGCTTGCCCTGCAGGCGGCCCTGCATGTCGGTCATGGCGAGGACGACCGTGTCCACGGCGCCGTCGGCGACCAGCTCGCGCAGCCGGTCGAGGGTGAGCCTGGGGCTGCTCATCGGATCTCCAGTTCGGCTTCGAGGGCGGCGAGTTCCTCGGGCGTGCCGTGGACCTTGGGGCCGGTGAACCAGTGCCTGGCGGAGACCAGCCACCACAGGCCGGCGAAGCCGAGGACGACGGCGACCGCGACGGGTGTGTAGTTGAAGCTGACGGCGGTGACGGGGCTGACAGTGGGCAGCATGAACAGCACGGTGATCACGGCCGTCCAGCCGACCGCGACGGTCCCGATGATCCTGCTCCAGCGGCCCAGATGCCAGGGGCCGCGCTGGAAGGCGTCACCCTGGCGCAGTCTGAGGAATGTCGGGATGACGTACGAGATGTACAGGCCGATCACCGAGATGGAGGTGACCGCGGTGTAGGCGGTGGAGTTCCACAGCGCGGGCAGGCCGAGCAGCAGGGCGCCGCCGGTGGCGAGCCAGACCGCGTTGGTGGGGGTGTGGGTGCGCGGCGAGATCCGGTGCCAGAGGGCGGAGCCGGGCAGCGCGCCGTCCCGGGAGAAGGCGTAGATCATCCGGGAGTTGGCGGTGACGGAGGCCATGCCGCAGAAGAACTGGGCGCCGATCACGATGAGCAGCAGCAGCTTGGCGCCGGTGGTGCCGATCGCGTCGATGAAGATCTGTGCGGGCGGCACTCCGGTCGGGCCGTCGAGGGCGCCCTGGTAGTCCTGGATGGCGAAGGTGATGCCGAGCAGCAGCACCCAGCCGGCGACCAGCGAGACGGTGATCGCGTTGACGATGCCGCGCGGGCCGGAGCGGGCCGCGTCGTGGGTCTCCTCGGTCATGTGCGCGGAGGCGTCGTACCCGGTGAGGGTGTACTGGGCGAGCAGCAGGCCGAGCATGGCGACGTAGAACTGGCTGTGGAAGCCGGTGTTGTTGACGAACTCGGTGAAGACGAAGGACGCCGAGGCGTGCTTGGACGGCAGGATCGCGAGCGCGCCGACGATCACGGTGACGCCGACCAGGTGCCACCAGACGGAGACGTCGTTGAGGCGGGCGACCAGCTTCACGCCGAGGGTGTTGAGCAGGCCGTGCAGCAGCAGGATCACCGCGAAGATCTCCACGGTGTGCGCCGGGGTGGCCGCGAAGTCGAACTGCAGGGCGAGGAAGGCGTTGGTGAAGAACGCGGCGCCGTAGTCGACGCCCGCGGTCACGGCGACCTGGCCGAGGAAGTTGAACCAGCCGGTGAACCAGGACCAGGCGGCGCCGCGGCTGCGGGCCAGCTTGGCCGACCAGTAGTAGAGGCCGCCCGCGGTCGGGTAGCTGGAGCAGATCTCGGCCATCGCCAGGCCCACGCAGAGGGTGAGCAGGCCGACCAGCGGCCAGCCCCAGACGATCATCGCCGGGCCGCCGGTGTTCATGCCCATGCCGTACAGGGTCAGGCAGCCGGAGAGGATCGAGACGATCGAGAAGGAGACGGCGAAGTTGGAGAAGCCGGACATCGAGCGGGTGAGCTCCTGGGCGTAGCCCAGCTCGTGGAGCCGCTGTTCGTCGGCCGAAACCGGCGGGGTCGCCGCCGGAAACACGGGTGCGGGAGTGTGCTGTGCTGCCTGGTCGGGTGTGGGGTCGGCGGACATGGGCACCCCTGGGGAGTGAGGCGGGCCTGGACACGCGCAGCCACGGCGGTGTGGGTGCGCCCTCCGAACGTTCAATGGCCCGGAACCAGACCATTGGATGGGCAGCATCGTTCACCCTGGGTTCGGGGCACGTCAAGAGGGGCGCGGCGAAGGACCCGGCCGACCGGGGCCGGACGCCGGGGCTGGGTACGATGCCCGCGTGGACGAGGCAGGGATCGACTGGCAGGCGGGGGCGATCTTCCGGCCCGTCCGGACGGGCAACGCCTTCGAGGAGACCGTCGAACGGCTGCTGCAGGCCATCAAGCTCGGAGTCTTCGGCCACGGCGACCGGCTGCCCGCCGAACGCGAGCTCGCCGCCCGGCTCGGCATCGGCCGCGAGACCCTGCGCGAGGCGATCCGCTCGCTGCAGCAGGCCGGTGCGGTGGAGTCCCGCCGCGGCCGATACGGCGGCACCTTCGTCACCTACCGGATGCCCCCGCCGGACGTCGCCGACCTGCGCCGCGCCGCCAGCGACCTCGGCGAGGAGCTGGAGGACGCGCTGACCTACCGGCTCGTCCTGGAGGCCGGCGCGGCCGAGACGGCGGCCCGCCGCGACCTCACCGCCGAGCAGCGCGCCTACCTGCGGCGGCGGCTCACCGACCTGGAGCAGGCCCCGCCGGAGGAGTACCGGCGGCTCGACTCCCGCTTCCACCTGGCGATCGCCGAACTCACCGGCTCCCGCTCCCTCGCCACCGCGATCGCCGAGGCCCGCATGCGGCTCAACGACCTGCTGAACGCGATCCCGATCCTGGACCGCAACATCGACCACGCCGCCCACCAGCACCGCGGCATGGTCGACGCGATCCTCGCGGGCGACGCCGACACCGCCCGCCGCGCCACCGAGGAGCACCTGGCCGCCACGGCCGCCCTGCTCCGCGGCTTCCTGAGCTGACGGACGGTTCGTCGGCTCACCTCCGACGCCCTTTCCGACCAGACTATTGATTGATAGTCAGAATTGCATCAGATGAAAGTCCGCACCACCGGGACTATGTGACGACTATTCAGTCACTGAGTTGTCATCACCTGACAATGTGTGAGTCCGATCACATTCTCCCGGGCGGGCTTGTCCGAATTTAGTCAGTCTTGCCACGAAATGGCTACCCTGCGCTCTGGTGACATGCACTCACATTCCCATCCCGGCACGTTGACTAAACATTTCTCGATGATCATCATTCGTGCTGCCAACTTAAGATTCGGTTAAAAAGCTGGGGTGTGTCGTGGTCTGGTTGAGACCCGGGCGGGGGTGGTCACCCTCCAGGTGGGTGGCCGCCGCTGCCATTGCAGGCATGGTGGGCGGGATCGGGGCAGTGCCAACGGCTGCTGCAGCGACCTCCTCGTCAACCATCGGTGTGGCCAACGGCTGGGGCGACGACGCCCCCAAGGCTCCCACCGGTACGGAAGGCTCCGCGGTCGCGGAAGCCGAGCGGACCGGCAAGCCCGTCGACGTGGCCGCCAAGCGGTCGGAGTACAGCGACACCGTCGCCCAGCCGGACGGCCGACTGGTGACGACGACGTACGTGCAGCCACACCGCGTACGGAAGTCGGGGGCCTGGGTCGACATCGATCCCACACTCCGCAGGCGCACCGACGGGACGCTGGCTCCAGCGGCGGCAACGGCCGACGTGGTCTTCTCCGGCGGCGGCGCGGGCAAACCGCTGGTGCGAATGGTCTCCCGCGGGCGGGAGCTGAGCCTGTCCTGGCCGACGGCCCTGCCGACGCCGGTGGTGGACGGCAGCACGGCCGAATACCGGTCGATCCTCCCCGACGTCGACCTGCGCCTCACGGCGACCCGGACGGGCTTCACCCAGCTCGTCGTCGTCCGCACCCCGGCGGCGGCGAAGAACCCTGCGCTGGACACCCTGCGGCTGGGGCTCAAGGCGGACGGCCTGGCCCTCAAGGAGGCCGCGGACGGCACCCTGACCGCCGTGGACAAGGGCGCCGGCGGGGTGGTCTTCACGGCGCCGACCCCCGTCATGTGGGACTCGTCGCGGAAGGCCGCCGAGAACACCACCGGGGCGAAGCCGAAGGCCGCCCCGGCAGCCCCTGCCGCGCAGGCGGCCGCCGCTCCGGCGGCGACGGGCACCACCGGTCAGGCCGACGACTACGCGCCGCACGAGGACGCCAAGGTCTCCCGGATCGCGGTCGACTTCCCGGCGGCGCTGGACAGGCTCGTGCTGACGCCGGACCAGACCATGCTGGACGACCCGGCCACGGTCTTCCCGGTCATGATCGACCCCGCGTGGAACACCCCCAACGCCACGGACTGGGCGGGCGTCTCCAAGTACTACCCCACCCAGCCGTACTGGCACTTCAGCAGCACCGGCTCCTACGTCCACGACTGGGGTGTCGGGTACTGCGGTGACACCAGCCGCTGCGTTCCGAAGGACGTGAAGCGCGCGTTCTTCCAGATACCCAACAGCCAGTTCATCGGCAAGCAAATCCTCAGCGCCGAGTTCGGCACCTACGAGAGCCACTCATACTCCTGCAGCGCGCGGCCCGTGGAACTGTGGAGCACCGGCTACATCACCAACAAGCTGACCTGGAACAGCCAGAACGCAGCCGGGTTCTGGAGCAGCAAGCTGCAGACCACGAACGCCGCGAAGGGCTACGACAGCACGTGCCCCGGTGGCTGGCTGGAGTTCGGCGGCACCTCCGGGCCGGTCAAGGACCTCGTCCAGAACGCGGCGAACTGGAACTGGCCGACCATCACCTTCGGCCTGAAGGCCGAGAACGAGAGCGACTCGTACGGCTGGAAGCGCTTCACCGACGACGCCTACCTCCGCGTCAACTACAACCTTCCGCCGCGCCAGAGTCCGATCAGTGCCCTCAGCATGACACCGGGCAGTTGCGTCTCCACCGGCACCACCGTCACCACGTGGCCGAAGATCAACGCGACGGCGACCGACCCGGACGGGGAGGCCATCGGCGTCCAGTTCGCCGTGGGCTGGGACGACGGCACCGGCTACCGCCGTCGCTGGTGGTCCACCGGGAGCACCGAGACGACCACCCCGGCGAGCAACACCTTCAAGGCCTCCGGGTCCGTCTTCTCCTACCAGCTACCGGCACTGCCGGCCGCGGCCGTCGGAGCCTACGGGTGGGACATGAGGGCCTGGGACGGTGCCAGCTGGGGCCCCTGGTCGTCCGACGGTGACCCAACCAACTGCTACTTCTTCCTCGACACCACGGCCCCCGGCGTTCCCGTGGTGTCGTCGGACACGTACCCGGTGGTCGACGACATCACCAAGCCGCTGGCCGCCGCCGACGGCGTGGGCCGGTACGGCACCTTCACGCTGGACGCGCCCGACAACGACGTCGTCAAGTACCAGTGGGGCGTCGACACCGCCGCACCCGACCACGACCTCGCCACGACGAACGGCGCACCGCAGTCGATCAGCGTGCTGCCCACCACCCCCGGCCAGCACCGCATCGTCGTCCGAGCCGTCGACGCCGCCGACCACGCGTCCGGGCTCACCACCTACTTCTTCAACGCGCTGGACGGGCAGACCGAGCGCGCCAACTGGTCCATGGACGACACCGGGGGCACCGCGACTGCGGGCACGCCCGCGAAGGTGAGCGCGGCGCTGAACGCCGGCACGAGCCTCCAGGCCGCCGGGCACGCCGGCACCGCGCTGGCGTTCAACGGCACCGGCGGCGCCTACATCGACGGCCCGGCCGGGCTGCTGGACACGGGCAGGAGCTTCACCGTCTCGGTCTGGGCGAACATCGCCAATGCCGACGTGACGCGCACGGCGGTCAGCCAGGCCGGTGCCAACACGGCCTTCTTCGACCTCGGTGAACGCAGCGGCAAGTGGTCGTTCACCACCTTCACCAAGGACCTCGCGAACGGCTTCGGCTGGCAGTCCGCCACTGGCACCACCGCCGTCGTCCCCAACCGGTGGACGCACCTGACCGGCGTGTACGACTCCGCCGCGGCGAAGGTGTTCCTCTACGTGGACGGCACGCTGGCGGCCCAGGCCGCGGCTCCGTCGTCGTTCGGAGCCGTCGGCCCGCTCGAGTTCGGCCGGCTCCGCTACATGGGCGCCAACGTCGACCCGTGGATGGGTTCCCTCGACGAGGCCCGGATGTGGAGCCGTGCGCTGTCCGCCTCCGAGGTGGCGCAGGTCGCCGGCGACGCGGCCCTGTCGAGCGGTGTGCCCGCCAAGTCGGTATGGCACTTCGACGAGCCCGCCGGCGCGACCTCGACGGCCGGAGCCCCGGAAAGCGATGCGCTCGCTCTGGAGGGCGGCGCGAAGATCCAGTCCGCCGGCATCCGCGGCACCGCGGCGACCTTCGACGGTGTGGACGACCGCGCGCACACGGCGCACCCCGCGGTGGACGCCACCCGCAGTTTCTCGGTCGCGGCCTGGGCGCGGCTGCCGAAGCCCGCGGACAGCGACACCAGGAAGCGGACGATCGTCACCCAGTCCGGTGCCCACGTCGGCGAGTTCGCCCTGTCGTACGCGGCCGACACCAAGAAGTGGGTGTTCACCCGTTACAAGGAGGACACCGCCACCGCCGCGCTCGTGACGGCCTCCCAGCCGAGCTGCACACCGGCCACGCCCGGTACCACACCGTGCTTCGGGCCCTCCGACGGCCAGTGGACGTACCTGGTCGGCGTGTCCGATGCCACGGCCAGGAAGATCCGGCTGTACGTGAACGGATTCCTCGTGTCCGAGACCGACTTCACGCAGACCGCCCCGACGGCGGCGCCCGGGTTCCTCCAGGTCGGCGCGGGCGCGAAGGAGGGCGCGAGCAACGAGTTCTTCGACGGCGACATCGACGAGGTCCGGGCCTGGGACCGGGTCGTCACCGGCCCCGAGATCGCCTCGGCGGTCCGTTCCAAGCCGGTCGTCGCCGGTCGCTGGAAGCTCGACGAGCAGAGCGGGACGACGCCCGCGACCACGCCGGACGACTCGCCGGCAGCCGCCCACGCCACCCTGCTGGGCACTGCCGCCACCGATGCTCCCAGCGTCTACCTCGACGGAACCGCGCTCAACCTGGACGGCACCACCGGCGCCGCGGAGAGCACCACCACTCCGCTCCACACCGACCGCAGCTTCACGCTGACCATGTGGGCGGGCCAGGCGGGTGACGCGACCCGCGACATGACGCTCCTCTCCGTTCCCGGCTCCAGTGGGACGGCGGTCAGCGTCCGCTGGCACTACCTCGGCCTCGACCCGACCACCCAGCAGCCGAAGGGCGAGTGGCAGGCGACGGTCGCCGGCACGGACGGCACCACGGGCGCGACCGCCACCGCGGCGCACGCACCCGGCCAGAACACCGGCAACTGGTCGCACCTCACCGTGGTGTACGACGGCCTCGCCGGCCAGCTCTCGCTCCTCGTCGACGGGGTGCCGGACATGAGCAACTGCAACGGTCAGCCCCTCGGCTGTACGGCCCGCAGCACCGCCCAGCCGGCCTTCAGGCCGTTCGACGCGGCATCCGCCGTCAGCGGACAGGCACGGGTCGACATGGGTGGCACGAAGTCCGCCGGCACCTGGGGGCAGTACTTCTCCGGCCAGGTGGACGACGTCTGGGCCTTCCAGGGCGTCCTCGACGACCGCCAGATCGAGCAACTGGTCAATCCCAACACCGTGGTCGCCACCTCCGGCCTCTTCTGACCGGCAGACCCGACGTGAGGGGCGGACGGCGCACCGGCCGCCGCCCCTCACCCCTTCGCTCCCTGCCGCCGCCCGGCCGCGGGG